>CAKSAW010000005.1 GCA_934437695.1 uncultured Blautia sp.
ATCTTTCGATGCTCATGTGTAAAGAATTTTCGAGAATCGTATGTGTTTCACTGTTTAGTTATCAAGGTTATCTGTCTTGCGACAGCTCATTTAATTTATCATATATGTTTTTAGTTGTCAATCCCTTTTTTCTATTTTTTTCATTTTTTTCATTTTTCCGGAATTTTTGTCTAAATAAAAAAACATTGCAGTAGCCGAGACTTTCCTGCATCAGGATAGGTGCACCCTCTGATATACTATGGAGCAATCATTTACAGCAATTCTCTTCAATAATAATTTGAGAGAATTGCTGTAATTATACACAAGTATAGAAACGGAAGTCTGGCAGATATCCGTAATTAAAACAGAAATCTGAACAAAACATCCAGCGGTTTTAAAAGAATCCTGTTTACGTTCTTCTTCCTGCTGATCTTTCTCGGTTCCTGTCCTTCTCTGAGATCATATGAATTAATATCTTTCACAGATAATGCATCTTTCTCATAGCCGGACATATATTCTCTCATCTGCTTATTAAGTTCAGGGCTGTCTGCAATAAGCATCAGTTCTGTATCCAGATAAGCACTTCTCATATCCCAGTTAAAGGAACCGATTGCAGACAGGTCATCCCCTATGGCAAAACATTTCCCATGATAGGACACACCCTGGTCATATTCCAGGATATGTACACCTGTATCAAGAACCTTCTGTTTATTCATATCATAATCTGTTGCACCGAAAGGATTTCCGTTATTGGCAACAGAATTTGTCATCATTGTCACTGTTTTACCTGAATTGCAGACTTCTTCCAATCGGTTCAGCATATAAGAATTGCAGAGAATATACGGAGTATGAAATATCACATCACCCTCAGCCTGTTTCATCAGCTCCGTCATTGTATAAAACAAAGTGGGTTCTTTTACAGAATTCACAACAGGATTGGAGATCAGTGTGATCTTGTTTACCTCTGCTGATCCCTTACTGTTTTCTTCATAAAACCATTCTGCTGTTTTCATTTCACTGTACAATCGATCCAGATCTTCTCTGGCATCTTTCATTTTCTCAGAGCCAGAATCACCGGACCCCTTCATCACTGTCTTGCATACAGGAAGATCCCACACAGATTGAAAATAATCCTCCAGATTTTTTAACGACTCCGGTACTGAATGATCCTCAGTCATAACCAGCATATCCCAGTCATAATTGATATAATCCGTTTCATTTCCCAGAAAAAAATCATAGGTATTTCTTCCGCCAAGAATATATGCCTGATCATCTGCAATCAGATATTTGTCATGCAGTCTTGCCATAAGATCCGCTGGTTTAAGAAGATTTACAGGATTGTACACTTTAATAGTTACATTCTCCTCACTTCCAAGTGCCCGAAAATAAGTTTTTCCCAGCATACTTGTCACATAAGGAAATCCATCAACCAAAATCTCCACTTTTACTCCACGTCTTGCTGCATCCTGCAAAGCTGCCAGCATTCTTTTACCACTGTTATCTTCACGGAATTCAAACGTAGATAAAGACACTCTCTCCGATGCACCGGCAATCAGACGAATCCTGGTCTCCAGAGCATCTTCATTATCAACCAGGATCCTGGCTCTTTCCCCACTTTTTTTATCACTGTAAAAATCAGCAAGCGCGAAGCTCTGCTTTGTTTCTTCTGAGGCTTCACCCTGTCTGGAATAAGGCAGACAGACAAGACAGATATAAACGATCACCAGAGTCAGGATAATTACGGATTTCTTTGGTTTCATATCATTCAGCCCTTACTGCCCAACGCATTTTTGTGGAGCGTGCCCTTGGATTTTGCACGCATTCCTGTGCAGACGGACGGATCACATCTTTAGCATAATCAGAATAAATTCCGGCTTTATATCCTGCTTTAAGAGCTTTCTTTACAAGCTTATCCTCGCCTGAATGGAAAGTAAGGATTGCCACACGTCCGCCCGGGCGCAATGCATCCGGTAATTTTTCCATAAACTCATATAACACTTCAAATTCATGGTTTACATCAATGCGAAGTGCCTGAAACGTTCTCTGGCAGGTTTTCTTAACAGCCTCCTTCTTTTCCTTTTCAGGAAGAAAGTCCAGAGTCTTTTCAATAACCTGGCGAAGCTTTGTAGTGGTGTCAATACGGTTTCCCCTGTGGATTTCGTCTGTGATCGCTTTTGCCAGTTCCTCACAATATGGCTCATCAGAGTTCTCATAAAGCATTCCCGCAAGTTCATCCCTGGATATGGTATCCAGCCTCTCTGCAGCGCTGATACCTGTTTCCTGATTCAGACGGAGATCCAGAGGTCCGTCTGTTTTAAATGAGAATCCTCTCTTTGGATTATCAATCTGCATAGAGGAAACTCCAAGATCTGCAAGAATAAAATCAAATCCTCCCACTTCTTTTGCAATCTCATCAATCGTACAGAAGTTCTGAAGTTTCACAGTCAGAAGATCTGCACCAAATCCCTGTTCTTCCAGGCGTTTTCTGGTTTTTGCAGACTCTTCAGGATCCACATCTGTGGCATAGATATGTCCGCTTCCGTTCAGACACTGAAGCATGGCTTTTGTATGACCGCCATACCCTAGAGTGGCATCAAATCCGGTTTCTCCAGGCTGGATATTGAGAAAATCAATAATCTCCTTTACCATAATGGAGATATGCATTCCTGCAGGTGTGTTTCCTTTTCGGATCACATGCTCAATAGTATCCTTATATTTTTCAGGCTGTAATTCCTTATATTTTTCCTCGAATTTCTTTGGATATTTTCCTTTATAACGTACACGTCTTTTATGTTGTGTCTGGTTCTGCTCTTCCATAATTACTCCTTTATATTTATTTTTTCTGTTTATAAACTGACACATTCCTCTCAGAATCGCTGCGTATTCTCACGGAGCGCTTATCTCAGTCTGAGATAAATTATCAAGATTGTATCATATATTTTTATTACAGTCCAACAAAATAAAAAAGACCACATGCACCAGATATACGAAAGTGCATGTGGCTTCATTTTATTCCTGTGTAATACCGGTTACTTCATAACCTGCTTCTGTGATCACTTCGCGAAGCTTATCTTCATCCAGCTTCTCCTGTGCATGGATCACTGTTGTTCCATTCTCATGGGAAGAAACCACATCTTCCACGCCAAACGCTTCTTTCACTGCTTTGTTTACATGTGCTTCGCAATGCATGCACATCATTCCCGTTACATTTACTGTGATAGTTGTCATAGTATTACTCTCCTTGTTTTCTTTTATATTTTCCTGATCTGTAAGATCATGAATTTCATTTTTCAGCTTCTTATCTCTGGATGCATCATGTACTTTGAAAAGATTCAGTCTCAGTGCATTCGTTACAACACAAAAGCTCGAAAGACTCATAGCTGCTGCCCCAAACATAGGATTTAATGTCCACCCGAAAATCGGGATCCATATACCTGCTGCCAGCGGAATACCGATTACATTGTAGAAAAACGCCCAGAAAAGATTCTCATGGATATTCTTAAGCGTTGCCCGGCTGAGGCGGATGGCTGCAGGCACATCACTGAGCCTGCTCTTCATCAGTACCACATCAGCAGCATCAATGGCAACATCAGTTCCTGCTCCGATGGCAATCCCTATATCTGCTCTGGTAAGCGCAGGGGCATCATTGATGCCGTCACCTACCATGGCAACCTTTCCCTTCTCCTTCAGAGAACGGATCACACTTTCCTTTCCGTCAGGAAGTACACCTGCAATCACATCATCAACGCCTGCCTGAGCTCCGATGGCCTTTGCAGTACGTTCATTATCACCTGTCAGCATAACAACCCTGATTCCCATATTCTGCAGTTCTTTCACTGCCCGGGGACTGTCTTCTTTTATAACATCTGCTACTGCGATCATGCCGATCAGTTTATTGTTCTTTGCAAACAGAAGAGGTGTTTTACCCTCTCCTGCAAGCTTTTCGGCTTGCAGGGTCAGTTTCTGTGACACGGAAGTCTGAGCACTGATAAATTTCAGGCTTCCGCCTGTCAGCATCTGACTGTCAAGCACTGCACGAAGTCCATTTCCCGGAAGTGCCCGGAAATCAGAAACATTCTGCAGCGGAAGCTGTTTCTCTTCTGCCCTGACAATAACAGCCTTTGCAAGGGGATGTTCACTTTTCTTCTCAAGAGCATATGCATAACCCAAAAGCTCTTCTTCAGAGATTCCCTCTGCTGGAATAATATCTGTCACCTGGGGTTCTCCCTTTGTGATCGTTCCTGTTTTATCTAATACAACAATCTGTATCTTACCTGCTTCCTCCAGAGAAACTGCTGTCTTAAAGAGGATTCCGTTTTTGGCTCCCATTCCGTTTCCCACCATGATCGCAACAGGTGTGGCAAGTCCAAGTGCGCACGGACAGCTGATAACAAGAACAGAAATACCTCTTGCCAGTGCATATCCGAATTCCTTTCCTGCAATCAGCCAGACTATAGTAGTGATAATTGCAATACTGATGACTGCAGGAACAAAAACTCCTGAAACACGATCTGCAATCTTCGCAATAGGCGCCTTTGTTGCAGCAGCATCACTGACCATCTTAATAATCTGAGAAAGAGTTGTATCCTCTCCTACACGGGTAGCTTCGCATCTGATAAATCCGGACTGGTTTACAGTTGCAGCAGAGACCGTATCTCCCGGCTCCTTATCTACAGGAATACTTTCACCTGTAAGTGCAGCCTCATTCACTGCACTGTTTCCTTCCAGAATCACACCATCCACAGGAATATTCTCTCCCGGACGGACTACAAAAATATCTCCCTTGCGGACCTGCTCCACAGGTACTGCAGTTTCCTCACCGTTACGTACAACAATGGCAGTCTTGGGCGCCAGCTTCATCAGACCTTTCAGCGCATCTGTTGTCTTTCCTTTTGAACGGGCTTCCAGCATCTTTCCCACTGTGATCAGAGTAAGGATCATGGCAGCAGATTCAAAGTAGAATTCCATCATATAATTCATGACTGCCGCCTGATTTCCCTCTGCCTGAGCTTTTGTCATGGCAAAAAGCACATAAACACTCCATACAAAGGATGACATTGAACCCAATGCTACCAGTGTATCCATATTCGGGGCACGATGCCACAGACTTTTGAATCCGCTGATAAAAAATTTCTGGTTAATGACCATTATGATTCCTGCAAGCAGAAGCTGTACCAGTCCCATTGCAATATGATTATCCTCAAACCATGAAGGAAGCGGCCATCCCCACATCATATGTCCCATTGAAAAATACATCAGCACAATCAGAAAACCAACTGATGCGATCAGTCTTCTTTTCAATACCGGAGTTTCGTGATCTTCCAGAGCTTCCTCTGCAGCAGAAGGGGACATCTGTGTCCCTGCAGCTCCTTTTAATGAAGCTCCGTATCCGGCCTCCTGTACAGCTCTGATAATCTCACCGGAACCTGCGGTTCCCTCCACTCCCATGGAGTTTGTCAGCAGACTGACAGAACAGGATGTAACACCCGGAACCTTAGACACAGCCTTCTCAACTCTGCTGCTGCAGGCTGCACAGCTCATTCCGGTTACGTTGTATTGTTCCATTTTCATTCCTCCTACAATATTTATTCCCATTGACCTTATGAAACGCTCTGCAGGATCACTTCATAAGCTTCTGCAAAGTAACAACCAGCTCATCAATTGTCTCGTCCTTACCTTCACGGATATCTCTTGCCACACAGGTGCGGATGTGAGTTGCCAGTAGTTCTTTATTAAAGGCATTTACTGCCGCATTCACTGCTGCAGACTGGATCAGAATATCATTACAGTATGCATCGTTCTCAAGCATACCGATGATCCCGCGTATCTGCCCTTCCACACGTTTAAGACGATTGATCAGCTTTCTGCGTTCCTCTTCGGAACGCTTTGTATGTTTCTCACAACAGGGACAGGCTCTCTTCTCCTGTATATCTGCCATATGAAATACCTCCTTTATACAAGTGCAGCAAAACTGTACATTATACCCCCACAGGGTATCTTTATGAAAAGAATTATATACCCCGTCGGGGTATTTGTCAATATGCAGTTATGACAGACAGCAAACAAAAAGAGCTTTCACAAAAAATAATCACAGGCATTATTCTGCCCATATTATTTTCCACAAAAGCTCAGAAAATTTATATACTATGTACTTTTTTTCTGACGAACCAGAAGCAGATCACCTGCATAATGATCGTCAGTATCCATGATACAGGATAAGAGATAAATAAAACAGTCAGTGATCTGTGGTATGGGAAGATTCCGAAAATCCATACAATTCTTGTTCCGACTGTTCCGATCACTGACAGGATCATAGGAACACCGGAATGTCCCATTCCTCGCAGAGCACCGGGAAACAGGTCCATGATACCGCAGAAGAAATACGGTATCGTAGTATAAGACAGAATTTCCATTCCACAGCGGATCACATCAGGCTCTTCTGTATAGATCTTAAGGATCTCAGGTCCGAAGAAATATGCAGCACAGCCAAGTGTAAGAGATGTTGCCACAGAGAGAATGATACAATTGATCAGAACCCTGTCCATTCGTTTAAACTTACGCACACCATAATTCTGGCTGGTAAAGCTCATGCATGCCTGTGTAACGGAGTTTACGGCTACATACAGAAATCCGAAAATATTATTGGCTGCCGTATATCCTGCCATTGCAGTTGAACCAAAAGAATTGACTGAAGACTGAAGCAGTGCATTTGAAAAATTAATGACTGTACTCTGGATCCCTGCAGGGATTCCTACCTGAAAAATCTGTTTTAAATATAGCTTATTCATCCTTAATTTTGAAAACTGAAGCTGATAACTGGTCTGCGATGTACATAGGCACCGAAGCACCAGTATACAGGAGATCATCTGAGAGATCACAGTCGCAATGGCCACACCTGCAACATCCATATGAAATGCAATCACAAGGACCATATTCAACACTGCATTTACAATGCCCGAAATAATCAGAAAGATCAGTGGACGTTTCGTATCCCCTACAGCTCTCAGAATCGCAGCACCATAATTATAGAGCATAAAGAAAGGCATACCCAGAAAATATATTTTCATATACAATGCAGCCTGTCCTATTACATCCTCAGGGGTACCCATCAGTTCCAGTGCTCCTCTGGAAAAGATCAGTCCCACAAATGCCATGACCACACCACTGATCAGCGCCAGAGTCACAGACGTGTGGACTGTATCAGACATTTCCCTGTTCTTTCCTGACGCATAAAACCGGGCTGCAAGAACATTTGCTCCAAGAGAAATGCCAATGAACAGATTGGTAAACACATTGATCAGAGCAGTGGTGGAGCCCACCGCTGCCAGAGCCTGGCTTCCACTGAAACGACCAACCACCACAATATCAACTGCATTAAACATCAGCTGCAGGATGCCGGACAGCATCAGAGGCAGCGAAAATGAAATCAGCTTGTCCATGATGCTTCCGTTACACATATCTATCTCGTATTTATTTTTTTTCACTTTTATCTTCCACCCTCTATATCATCATTATACGATATGGGCTTCCGCAGTCTATTTATAAATCAGAAGTCCTGTATATTCAAAACCCTGCTTAATTATTCAGCAAGGCTTCCAAAGTAATAGAATCCCTTGCAGGTATCCAGTTTTACTTTTACATATTTCCCGATCATATCCTTGCAGCCAGGGAAATGAACCAGAAGATTATACTCCGTTCTTCCTGTAAAGATTCCTTTTTCTCTGCTTTCTTCCTCAACAAGGATTTCCTGTACAGTTCCCTGGAAACGGGAAGAAGCTGCACGTCCTTTGCTCTGTACCAGAGTAAGAAGACGGTCAAAACGATCCTTCACCACATCCTCAGGCACCTGGTTCTCCATTTTTGCAGCAGGTGTTCCTGTTCTCTTAGAATAAATAAAGGTAAATGCAGAATCAAAATCACATTTATCAACTACATCCAGTGTATCCTGGAAATCTTCCTCTGTCTCTCCGGGGAAACCTACAATAATATCTGTGGTCAGAGAAATATCCGGCACTGCCTTGCGGATTTTTTCTACAAGATCCAGATATTTTTCCTTGTCATATCGGCGGTTCATGATTTTTAAGATCCTGCTGCTTCCTGACTGCATCGGCAGGTGAAGATGATGACAGATTTTCTTACTTGCAGCCATTGTCTCAATCAGTTCATCAGACAGATCCTTTGGATGGGATGTCATAAAGCGGATCCTTTTTAATCCCTCTATAGCTTCGATCTGCTTCAAAAGCTGTGCAAATGTGACCGGATTTTCCAGTGTCTTGCCATAGGAGTTAACATTCTGTCCCAGAAGCATGACCTCTGTCACACCGTCTGCCACCAGCGCTTTGATCTCTTCCACGATTGCCTCCGGCTCACGGCTCTTTTCTCTTCCTCTTACATACGGCACAATACAGTAGCTGCAGAAATTATTGCAGCCAAACATGATATTTACACCTGTCTTAAAAGAATACTTACGGTCTGTGGGCATTCCCTCTACGATCTCATCAGATTCTTTCCACACATCGATGATCTGTCCTTCTGTATTTAAGCTTCTGTAAAAAAGCTCAGGGAACTTATGGAAGTTATGAGTACCAAAGACCAGATCAACAAAAGAATAGTCCTTGTGGATTTTCTCGATTACCTCAGGTTCCTGCATCATACAGCCAAATAAAACGATCTTCATCTCAGAATTCTTTTTCTTCTTAATGCTTTTTAAATGTCCAAGATGACCGTAAATCTTCAGATTTGCGTTCTCACGGACTGTACAGGTATTATAGATGACCACATCCGCTTCTTCTTCCTTAAATACCTCTTTATAGCCCATACGTTTCACAATTCCTGCCACTGTCTCTGTCTGCAGGGAATTCATCTGGCATCCTTCATTCTGGATAAAAAAAGCAGGTTCTTTCTCATATTTTTCTTTAACAAGTTCTGTACATTTACTGATATATTCTAACTGTATTTTACTTTCCTGTGTATTATTGTTCACTCTCAATTCCTCATCTTTCTGTTTGCAAGATATTTTAGGGCGCTTTTTTTATCATACAAAATTTATTCTCTCATGTCAAACTCTATTCCTCATTTTTTTGAACTTAACAGACAGCCACTGTTTAATGAATAGAGGTATTCCAGTGGAATCAGCCTCAGATCCTCTATTTCGCCTTTTCGGTGATCAGGAATCTCAATCGCCATAGATGGTTGCCTGATCACTTCTGCATAAAATTGCTCCGGTGAGCCCATATCAGGTTTTGTGTTGTTTTTTTGTGCTGCATTATTCCCTGTGATTCCTTTTTCCAGCCTGTAACCGGAACATTTCTGCAAATGTCTTGCAAGTCTGTAGTTTCTCTGGTTATAGGCAAAGCCCTTCTCCTGTCTGCAGTAAATGATCCTTCCTTTTGAATAACTGAAGGTAAGAAGTCCTATACTCGAATATTCCTGAAAAATACTGATCAATGCTCTTGTCTCATTCTCGCTTGCAGGTTCCTGATTGATTTTTTTACGCTGATAATAATTTGTAGGAAAATTTCTGCGCAGATTAATTCCTCTGGCATTATATTTATACTCTTCTGTAGGTTTGTCCTGCATTTTCAGCATCTGTCTGTAGATTGGATTTCGGATAGCCCCATATCCATCTTCGCATATCTCATAGCTGTCCGGGTTTAACATAGGGATCACACAGATACGGACCTGATCAAGAAGTTTCTGAACCTCATAATTTTCGTCCATGATCCATCCACTTTCATAAGACTTGCAATACTCCTTCGCAGCTGACAGAAGATGTTCCGGGAGTTTTCCATCCCCACTTTCCATTCCACTCAGGCAGAAAATACAATCATCTCCTTTTCCTATCTCAAGCATGGGGATCATCCTGTCATCATGGCTTCTTCCTATAACTCTGAACTGAACAAAATCCCCATATCTCTGTCCCATTTCCCACATGGCAAAATATATTTTCTCATAGGTTCCCATCTGTTCTGCTGCTGACATACTTTGTATCCTCCTTTTTCCTGTTCCTCACATATGAATTTTAACTTTAAGAGCAAAGGCTCCAACGTGTCTTATTTATATATATGAAAAGAGACAGATCAAAAGACCTGTCTCTTTAAAAAAATTCAATATACTATTGAGGATACCTTCTGTCAGATTACATTTCTTTCTTACGTCTTCTTATAAGTACGTAACCACCTGCAAGAACAGAAGCTGCTGCCAGTGCCAGCATAGTTCCGATCGGTGACTCATCACCTGTGGATACTGCTGATTTAGCTGTACCGTTTGTTCCGTCTGCATAGGTAGTCGGAGTTACATCTGTAGTTCCTCCTTCTGCAGTTCCGTCTCCACCTGTAGTTCCATTTCCACCTGTTCCGTCTGCTCCAGGTGTAGCTGTTGCCTGTGTCAGAGGTGCTGCCTTAAACTGATAGGACAGAATCTCTGCAGCATCTGTATCCTGCCAGCTGTTTCCACTGTATACCTGTTTGTCATATTTAATGTAGATAGTGTATGCTTTCTCTGTATCTGTATAAATACCACTCTTGGCACCGATCTTCCAGGATGTATTCCAGGATGACGGATTAGAAGACATACTCCATCCTGCAGGAACCCATCTTACATCTCCTTCACCAGGAGCATTATTCTGTGTACCTGCACCGATAACCTTGAAATCATAGAATGTATTAGGATAGAAAACAAGTGCATTTTCAAATCCCTGAACAACACTCTCCTTTACGCTCGGCACAACCGGAGTGTGAGATGGTGTAGGTGTAATAGGACGTTCTTTTGAATCCGGCTGGAACATTAAAGAACCATAATTGCTCTTATCCTTATCGCTGATCACACATACATAAATATCAACATCATAATCAGGCAGATCTGTAACCTTTGCTGTCACATTAGTATCTGCATCGATCGGCGCTCCTACTTTGGAAGGATCGATCGTCGGTGCTTTCTCACCACGTTTTACCCAGTCAATATAATATGTACCTTTTACATTTGACTGGAATTTGATCTTAACAGTATCACTTCCGGACCATTTGCACTCTTTTCCTGTTACCTTCAGTTTCTCTTCTGCAGGAGTCGGAGTTGGACTTACCTCCGCTGTGCTGACCAGTGTTCCGTCTTCCCCGATCTTCAGGCTGGACTCTCCCTCATATGTGATCTGAGAAAGAACATCTGCCAGTTTTACATCCGTAACAGTGTCATCCAGTTTCACTACAGTTCTGCCTTCTTTTGCTTCCTGAACCAAAACACCGATAGCTGAACCTGTAACTGCACCTGTAACATTGATCACACCTTCTTTATCCAGTACAATATTGCTGGTAGCTTCAGGGAAAGAATTAATAACTGTATTTCCTGTAACACTTAAGGTTCCCTGGATATTTACAGTTCCCTCACTGTAGATCGCACCGCCTGCTGCTGCAGAGTTCGCTGTGATCGAACCATTCTTAAGATATACATTTGCACCGGCTACATTGTTGATCGCACCACCATTTCCTGTTGTGCTGTTTGCTGTGATGGTACCTCCTAAAAGATATGCATTCGCACTGTTATTAATCGCACTGCCATCTCCTGTTGTAGTATTACCTGTCAGAGTTGCTCCATCAGATAAACCATAATTACCGCTTATAACTTCAACAATAGAACCTGTAACTCCTTCACCGGTTCCGTCAATAATCAAAGTACCGCCAACAGCTCCGGTTGCCGCATCTTCTGCTGCACCTGCCATCTGAAGATTACCACCGTTTACAGTAAACATACTTCCTGTAAATCCTGCTGCACGTTTAATATTCGCGTCTTCTGCTGCGACCAGGATAATATTCTTATTAGCAGGAACATCAATTGTAGCACTGATCTCGATATCACCTTTTACTTTGACATAATTCGGCTCACCGGTCATATCTGCACTGTCAGGTACTGCTGCAAATGCGTCTGCAAGTGTTGAATAAGAAGTTCCGTCAACTACAATAGCAGTTCCTGCTGCTTCAGCAGCCTCTGCCTCTTCCTCTTCTGCCTTCGGTGCCTCTGTTGGATCTGCCGGTGTTTCCGCCGGATCCTCTGCCGGGTCTTCCGGTGTCTCTGTCGGGTCTTCTGCAGGATCCTCTGCCGGATCTTCTGCAGAGTCTTCTCCAGGCTCCTCTGTGTCAACACCTTCAAGCTCGCCTTCTACTTCTCCTTCTGCCGCTTCAACTGCAGTATCTGTAGCGAAGGTGGCAGTTGGTGCCATCCCTACGGATAATGCACCGGCCATCAATAATGCAAAAAGTTGTTTTTTTCTCATTTTATGTCCTCCCATGAATGAGTTTAAGTCTAAGTTATTACTGACACAATTCCATTTCTCATTCTTCACAAAACAGTCAGTAACTTGAAATCTGAAATGAAGTATAGCACATCCTTCAGAAAAAATCAATTCTATGGACGAACCTGTCCGTTCCCATAGATAATATATTTCGTTGTAGTCAGAGCGAGAAGTCCCATAGGTCCTCTTGCATGAAGCTTCTGTGTACTGATACCGATCTCTGCCCCAAATCCGAACTCAAATCCATCTGTAAAACGTGTGGAAGCATTGACATAGACAGCTGCAGCATCCACCTCATCCAGGAATTTCTGGGAATGTTCATAATTATTGGTAATAATTGCCTCAGAATGTTTCGTATTATATTTATTAATATGGGCAATTGCCTCTTCTACAGAAGAAACCACCTTAATAGAAAGAATATAGTCCAGATATTCCTTTCCCCAGTCTTCCTCTGTAGCATGTACAGCTCCCGGAATCAGATCATATGCAGCCTCATCTGCACGGATTTCCACATGTTTCTCCTGCAGGCGTTTCGCCAGAACAGGCAGAAATGCATCTTTCACATCTTTATGTACAAGAACAGATTCGCAGGCATTGCACACACCTACTCTCTGTGTCTTGGCATTGATAATAATATCTGCTGCCATCTGCAGATCAGCACTTTCGTCCACATATGTATGGCAGTTGCCGGTTCCTGTCTCAATAACAGGAATCGTACTCTGCTCTACCACAGCTTTGATCAGACCTCTGCCACCACGCGGGATAAGCACATCCACATACTGGTTCATCTTCATAAATTCTGCTGCTGTGTCTCTGGAAGTATCTGAGATAAGCTGAATTGCATCCTCAGTCACTTCTTGCTCTTTCAGAGTTTCCCTGATACAGTTTACGATTGCTTCATTAGAATGAATAGCATCACTTCCACCCTTTAAGATTACCACATTGCCAGTCTTGAAACACAGAGCAAATGCATCTGCTGTTACATTTGGTCTTGCCTCATAGATAATACCGATCACGCCAAGAGGTACTCTCTTCTGTCCGATGAGAAGTCCATTAGGGCGTTTCTTCATTCCAAGTACTTCTCCAACCGGATCATCCAGGGCAGCAACCTGACGTAATCCCTCTGCCATTCCCTCAATGCGGCTCTCTGTAAGCAGAAGTCTGTCAACAAGTCCCTCGGGCATATGGTTACGTTTTCCCTCTTCTACATCCAGTGCATTGGCGCTGATCAGTATCTGTGCATCCTTTACCAGTCTGTCCGCTACAGCAAGAAGTACTTCATTTTTTTTGTTTGTGGAAAGATTTCTCATTTCTGTTTCTGCTGCCTTAGCATTTATGCCAAGGCGGTTCAGCATTTCATTCATATCCCGGTCTCCTTTCAGTCAGTAAGATAACAAGTCTCCTCTTCTGTTACCACAATCTGCGGACAAATATCTGTAGGCTCTGTTGGAACCTCCGGCAACATCTGAAAAGAAAATGCAATGGCAACTCTCTCAAGCTGAGGGTGCTTCTCAAGATAGCGGTCATAAAATCCTCCGCCATATCCAACTCTGTGATTCTCTCTGTCAAAAGCCACACCCGGCATGATCATAAGAGCCTGCGGCCAGTCAACGATTTCCCCCGACACCGGTTCAGGAATCCCAAAGTATCCAGGCTCAAGCTGAGAAAAATCTGTCAGCTTATAAAACACCATATCTTTTCCCACAACCTTTGGAACTGCAACTTCCTTACCAGCCTTCCATGCTTCTTTTATAAGATACTCTGTCACAACCTCATGGTTGTAATCTGCATATACCAGAATACGACTGGCATTTTTAAATGCAGGAAGAGCAAGAACTCTGTCTGTGATCTTAAGGCTCATTGCCTTAACCTGTTCGTCACTGCGCAGCTTTCTTTCTGCAAAAATTTTCTTTCTAATTTCTTTTTTTGATTCCATATTTTTCACCCAGATTAATAATACTTCCGTCTTCCTGTTTTATATCAACATTGTCAAGCTGAGAACGAAGGTTCATGCGGATAGATGCAATATATTCTTTGCGAAGTAAATCTCTTTCTTTTTTCTCTTCTTCTGTAAGTCCTACACTCTTTGCTTTATGCGCAAGTGCATTGATACGGTCAATTTTTTCAACTTTCATAATAATTTTCCTCCGTTTTGTTTCTTTTTTATAAATATCACTGCTGTATCATAACAGTCTGTCTATGATATCGATCAGATAAACCTCTTCCTGAGGCTGGCTTACAAACAGTGTGCCATAATTACGTCCTTCTGTGATCTTATGGATAATATGGAAATCAGCTCCATTTGCGATCACCATATCCACACCTGCAGCAGAAGCAATCTGTGCAGCAGTCAGCTTGGTAGCCATTCCGCCTGTTCCAACCTTACTGCCTGTGCTACCCTTTCCCATATTCAGCAGGTCTTCATCCAGACTCTCTACTATATCAATGAATTTTGCATCCGGATTTGTATTGGGATCGTCTGTAAAAAGTCCGTCAATGTCTGACAGAAGTATAAGCAGATCTGCCTGTACAAGGGCAGCAACCATTGCAGACAGGGTATCATTATCACCAAATTTCTCCAGATTCTGAAGCTCATAGGTAGAAATGGAGTCATTTTCATTTACAATAGGGATCACGCCAAGGCTGAGCAGCTCATTAAAAGTATTCTGCGCATTTTTTCTGTTTACATTATTTACCATGGTATTTTTTGTCATCAGGATCTGTGCGGATACCTGATTATATTCAGAAAACAGTTTCTGATAGATCATCATCAGTCTTGCCTGTCCTACTGCTGCGCAGGCCTGTTTTCCCTGCAGTTCCGTAGGCTTCTCTTTCATTCCAAGAGCTGCAACACCTGTTGCTATGGCACCTGAAGAAACAAGCACAACATCCTTTCCCTGATTACGAAGGTCACTGAGTTCTCTTGCCAGCACCTCCAGCTTACGGAGGTTCAGTCTGCCTGTCTCAGGATGAGTCAGGGAAGAAGAACCTATTTTAATTACAATTCGTTTTTTATCTTTAAGTCTTTCTCTGTAATTCATTTTTCTACTCCAAATATTAACGTGTGATTCCAAGCTCATCCAGGGCTTTTGCCTGCTTTGCTTCCATAACAGCAGCCTCCTCAGGAGTCATATGGTCATATCCCAGAAGATGTAGCATGCTGTGTGCAACAAGGAAACAAAATTCCCTTGTCACGCTGTGTCCGTATTCCTCTGCCTGGGCAAACACTTTATCAACTGAGATCATAATATCTCCCAGAAGAAGTTCATCTGTGTCCAGATCAAAATAAGATTCATCCTCTTCTACAATATCATATCCTGCCGGTGTCTCAAAAGGAATCATAGGGAAAGACAAGACATCAGTAGGTCTTGCAATATCACGGAATTCAGTATTAACTCTCTCTATCTCTTTATTATCAGTGAGCACCAGGTTCACCTGTGCATCATATGGACATTCCTCCATATCGAGAACCTTATCTGCCACTTTTACTGCCAGAGCCTCATAATCTATCCCAAGCTGCCGCTCTGTCTCATAATCGATCTGCATATTCATCGTTCATTTACCCCGTTTCTGCGTCTTGCCGGTCTTTCTGGCTTCTGCTTTTTCTCATAAGCATCATAAGCCTGTACGATCTGCTGTACCAGCGGATGACGGACAACGTCTTTACTGGTAAGCTGACAAAAACCAATATCATCTATTTTTTTCAGTACTTTCATTGCCACATCAAGTCCGGATGTGGCATCTCTGGGAAGGTCTTTCTGAGAAGCATCTCCTGTAATGATAACTTTTGAACCAAATCCGATACGTGTCAAAAACATTTTCATCTGCGCCGGTGTGGTATTCTGGGCTTCATCAAGAATGATAAATGCATTGTCAAGTGTACGTCCTCTCATATAGGCAAGGGGCGCCACTTCTATCAGCCCTCTTTCCATATTTTTTGCAAAGCTGTCCGCTCCCATGATCTGGTAAAGCGCATCATAAAGAGGTCTGAGATATGGATCAACCTTACTCTGAAGGTCTCCCGGAAGGAAGCCCAGCTTCTCACCTGCCTCAATAGCGGGACGTGTCAGTATGATCCTGCTGACCTCCTCGTTTCTGAAAGCAGTTACTGCCATTGCCATTGCCAGGTATGTTTTACCTGTACCGGCAGGGCCTACTCCGAAAACGATCATTTTTTTACGGATCTGTTCCACATAATCTTTCTGTCCAAGAGTTTTGGGTTTTATCGGTCTTCCCTGTATGGTATTACAGATAAAATCCTTGTCTATCTCTGTAAGAACCTCGTTTCTCTGTTCCATTGCCAGAGAAAGGGCATAATTTACATTCTGTTTGGTGATGGTGTTGCCTCTTTTTGCAAGCACTGTCAGCTCTTCTATCAGTTTCTTCGCAGAAGCTGCCCCCTGTTCGCTGCCAAGTATCTTAAGTATTCCGTCTCTGGAGATCACTGTTACATTCAGTGTTCTCTCGATCAGCTTAAGATGCTCATCAAACTGGCCAAATACATTTGATTCCAGCTGAGCAGGCACTTCTGTGTGTAATTCAATAATATTACCAGCCATCCTGTGATGTCCTTTCCTGTTGATAAGTTAATAATCGGTTATTGTTCTTCATGGGCAATAACCCTGCTTCATTGTAACACCTCCCTGCAACTTTTTAAATATAAATTTTTTTCTTATTTCTGTTTAATCTCATATATCCGTCTTTCTTTTCCTGTCTGTTCTGTTATAAACAGTACTCCCTTTGTAATACACAGCTGTCCTGTCACTTTTGTAGTTATGTGATTTTCATTGATCTTTATCCTCTCCTGAAGGAGTTTTCTCTCATATGCCCTGAATCTTTTCATTGCCTCCCGGCATGCCTGCTGCTGTGTGTATGTTTTTTCTTCTACAGTATAATCTGTAATTTTAGCACACCCTATCCATACAGGCAGTCTGAAATTTTCGGTAATATACAGCGGAGTTTCTTCTGCAATACATCTCTGACCCTGCTGAAGCGATCCGTATAGCCTAAAATACCACTGACCTAACCGGAAAAATATCCGCTTTTTTATTTTTCCATCAGAAATCTCTGCCTGATATTTCATTGGGAATTCCTGATAATACGAAAGCTTTCTGGAAATAAAAATATCTGCATCTGCATGGACATATTCATTTCGCAGGATCTCCTGACTGTCATTCATAATATGAATTTCCCCTGACACCAGAACTTCCCCTTTTTTGCAGATTTCTCCGACTTTTTTAACAGGTACACCACTTCGCACGATCATGTCCGTGATCATTCCATCTCTGTCTGCAAGCAGATCACAGGGGTAAAAATCTTTATTCTTTTCTTTTTCATCAATTCCTTCCCGGATATCAAGAAGCAGACGAGTTCCTTCTATCCTGGCAGATACCCAGGTGATCTCAGGAAATTTTCTCCGCACAGCAGCAGCAATCTCAGAACAGTTTATTTTTCCCTTAGCCATTCCATGGACTATATCCTGGCTTCCAAGAAATTCCAGTATTTTTTCTGTACTGTTTTTAACATTTCCTTCTATATGAATATTCCAGATTCTTCCTGTCATAAAAAAAATCAGGATACTTCCCAATATCATCCCTGCAAAAAAAGCCTTTCTTTTTTTATTTCTGAAAAAAAAGAAGGGCATTCCCCGTTTCTGTATGATCCGAATATGTACTCCTGTTTTATTCCTGACAGGTTTCAGTCGAAAAAAATCTCTGGTCTCTATTTGTGCCGTAAGCTGACCTTCGTCTCTGGATCGGATTTTTTCCATATATATTTTTTTGTTTTTACAGATATTCAGAAAACGTTCCAGCTGTTCCCCCTGTACCAGTATGATCAGATAGCCGTATACCAGCTTCAGGATTTTTGCCATTCTCTGTCACCTGCTTTTCGGCTTATATATTTTTGAAGATAAACGCCCAGAATATATCCTTTCACCTTCATTGCACAGGATGTATACCAGAAGATTTCCAGATTCTTTCCTGTTATGATTATCTTTCCGCAAAGAGATTGGAGTACAATTTCTGAAGATGTATATTTAAAAACAGATTTATAATTCTCAATAACAGCCTCCATGGAACCTGTCAGTGTAATGATGGTTTCATTATATGCAAGATCAGGCGGCAGTTCCAGGGCTGACACTGTTTTCTCCTTCCACATTCCTTTTTTCTTCATAAAAAAGTCCCTCCGGCTTTTAATATCAGTCTATGCCGGAGGAACCTTCTTTAAAACCTGTTTTATTGACAGTTATCGAAATAAAACCATGGAAAACCACAGAATCGTATTTCCGCCCAGATTATATTCCATGGACTCACGTTCTACGATCTCATTTACTACCACTCCATGACTTTCAAGACAGGGATGCATCCGTTCAGGATGTCTGCAGGGCTTCCCTTCTTTATATGCACATTTCTCACAGATATCACAGGATTCTGTAGACAGGATATACGTTTCATATCCCTCTTTATTCAAATATTTCCCAACCTCTGTAGTCAGATCCTCATGCGCACGTCTTGTGGAAAGCATTTCTTCCATATTCATAATATCCGAAACCTCAGCCACACTGGAAAAGAAAACAGCCTGAGGATAGCTTTTGATCTTTCTTTCGCATTCCTGCAAAGTTCCTACTGCAGGCGGACATGCCCAGGTAGAATCGTAACGTTCACATTCTTCTTTACAGATCGTGCGCACACGCTCCTCAATTCCAATATCTTTTGTGTCGAGTATGCGATATTCAAAAATAGGATATTGTGAAATAAATTCTTCAAATTTATCTGTGTTCATCTTTTTCTTCTTTCTTCTTATTTATGGTAAGGTTCATGATTCATAATACGGTAGCTTCTGTATATCTGTTCTAAAAGAATCATCTGCATCAGCTGATGGGGAAAAGTCATTTTTGAAAAACTAAGTTTATAATCCGCACGTTTCAGCACTCTGTCACTTAGTCCCAGAGAACCGCCAATCACAAAAGCTATAGAGCTGACACCGGAAACTCCCAGTTTCTCAATCTTATCGGAAAGTTCCACAGAATCCAGCATCTTTCCGTCGATTGCCAATGCGATCACATAGTCCTGCTCCCTGATATGTTTCATCAGACGTTCACCCTCTGTATCTTTGATCTGAGTGTTCAGTGCATCTGATGCCTTATCAGGCGTTTTTTCATCTGCTACCTGGCAAAAAGTCAGTTTGCAGTATCTGCCAAGTCGTTTGGCATATTCTGCAATCCCGTCACACAGATATTTCTCTTTGATTTTTCCAACTGTAATAATACGGATTTCCATGATTTGTTTTTTCCTTTTAAATTGATTTAATATTGCAGATAATACTCCATAGAAGTCACTTTACTGGTCTTGCCATTGGCTGCAACAAGAATGACATTCAGTTTGTGATATCCCACAGGCATAGATATAGGTCGTTCATAAACCGTGCTGTTAAAATCCGGCTCAGAGTCAAAAGTATAATAGGCCTTGCATCCATCCGGTACAGTTATCCTGATCTCTGTTTTTTTATTATAATCTCCTGATTTCGGAGTTACCTCAGGAGGATCAGGGGTATTTAACACGATCACATATTTTCTGGTAATGATATCACTTTCAATGTTCTTATCATTAACTCCAAATGCCTTTATTTCTGTTGTCCCCTCACCCAGCATAACAGGTCCTGTATATATCTTACTTTCTCTGGTAGGAGTACTGCCATCCACAGTATAATAAATTTTAGAACAATTCCCTTTCAGTTCCAGAGTCTGTGTAAGGGTATAGGTTCCAGGTGCAAGATCAGAAACAGGCGGTTCACAGATGTATTCTGCGCACACTTTCCGTACCTCTTTGCCTGCGGACTTCAGAACTCTTCTGACCTCTTCTGTTTTCCCCTGCTTTGTAAGAAGCTTCACATATTCCTTATATATAGTCGGTCCTGCAGTTTTGTTCTGTATAAATGGGCGCAAAATAAGAATAGCAGACTTTATATCGCCTGATTTCTCCATACTTTTAGCCAGAATAAGATTTGCTGCTTCATTTTTTGGCTTCTTATCAAGGGCATGCTCTGCGATCTTTACCGCTTCTTCGTAATTTTGCTGTTCATACTGTTTCTTTGCTCTGGAATATAAGGCCGAAAAAGTATTTAACTGCCTGTAACAGAACAATCCCAGCAGAAGTGCTGCACTTAAAACCAGACATAAGAGCTGTCTGCCGCTCAGGTGTCTGATATTCTTAAGATGTTCCTGTTTTCTGTGGGGAGCAGACTGATTCTGCTGCTCCTTTTTCATAAGAGTTTCCACTGTATTATATTCTCTCACCCACGGTATCTCCGAAAGACAATATGGGCAATACAAGAAACCCCTCTCCACCTCTTTATTACATTTCGGACATTTCATAGACAGTCCTCACTTACTGATTTTCCAGATAATCCTGAAATTCCTCCATAGACATAAGAACTTTTCTTGGCTTTGTTCCCTCTTCCGGTCCCACTACTCCTGCATCACAAAGCTGATCCATAATTCTTGCTGCTCTGTTAAAACCTATCTTAAACATTCTCTGGAGCATACCTATAGAGGCTTTCTCCTTCTCTATAATAAATTTACCTGCTTCTTCGAAGTGTACATCCCTGTCATCTCCTGAACTGCCTGATGCTGCCACAGGAGAATTTACCTGCTGTTCAATCTGCTGGTTATACTGCACTACAGGATTCTTGTCTGCAAGGAACTCTACAACTGCGCTGACTTCATCATCAGATACAAAGGCTCCCTGAAGTCTTGCAGGCTTCTGATATCCCTGAGGATAAAAGAGCATATCACCCTTACCAAGAAGCTTCTCTGCTCCGTTCATGTCCAGGATGGTTCTGGAATCCACACCTGAAGATACGGAAAAAGCAATTCTTGAAGGCATATTTGCCTTGATCAGACCTGTAATAACATTTACTGATGGTCTCTGTGTTGCAATGATCAGATGGATACCTGCTGCTCGTGCCAGCTGTGCCAGACGGCAGATCGCATCTTCAACTTCTCCGGGTGCAACCATCATAAGGTCGGCAAGCTCATCTACGATAATAACGATCTGTGGCATCTTCACAGGTTCTTCTTCTGCACCTGCCGCCTTGATCTGTTCTGCTTTTCTGTTATATTCCTCCAGATTACGCACACCATATTCTGCAAAGGTATTGTAACGGTTGGTCATCTCCTGCACTGCCCAGTTTAATGCTCCGGCTGCTTTCTTAGGATCTGTCACCACCGGGATAAACAGATGAGGGATTCCATTGTAGACACTGAGCTCTACCACCTTAGGGTCGATCATGATAAGCTTTACTTCATCTGGGTTTGCCTTATACAAAATACTGATGATCAATGTATTGATACATACTGATTTACCTGAACCGGTTGCACCTGCAATCAGAAGATGAGGCATTTTTGCAATATCTGTTACAACTGCCTTTCCTGCAATATCTTTTCCTACTGCAAAGGAAAGCTTTGATTTTGCCTTCTGGAATTCTTCTGACTGAAGCAGATCCCTAAGCATAACTGTGCTGTTTTCTTTGTTTGGAACCTCAATACCCACAGCAGCCTTTCCCGGGATCGGCGCCTCAATACGGATATCCGGAGTTGCAAGATTAAGTTTAATATCATCAGCAAGACTGACGATCTTACTTACTTTAACTCCCATCTCAGGCTGAAGCTCATAACGGGTAACCGTTGGTCCACAGCTTACATTAGTCACTGTCACATTTACTCCGAAATTATGCAGTACCTCCTGAAGCTTCTGTGCCGTCTTACGCAGATATGCATCAGAATCCCCCTGTGATTTACTGCTTCCTTTCTTAAGCAGATTCAAGGTTGGAAATTTGTATTCTTTTTTTACGGCCGCTTCCTGCCGGGTGATTTCATGCTGAATATTTACTATTCCGCTCTCTATCTCCTTCTGAGAAGATTTAGGGTTCTTCGAAGGCTGCCGTGGTGCCTTCTCCTCCTGAAAAGGGGGCAGTTTCTCCTGCTCCTGAGCTGAAGATGGGGTTTCTTCCGGATTCAGTTCACTGTCCGTTTCATATGTATCTGCTGTGACATTCATATTTCCATCTGTGTCTGTATCTGTAACCGTATCTGCATCCGTAACTGTATCTGTATCTGTTACTGCATCTGCTCTGTGGATTTCAAAATCCATAGGCACACTTACAGGTTTATTTTTTTTCTTAGGCTTCTTTTCAGAATAACCTGTCAGTTTGGTGCCTTCAAGAAATCCGTTCTTCTTCATTTTTCTTGCTTCTGAAGGATCAAGAAGAAAGTCATCCTCTGAAAGATCCTCATCTCCTATTTCCTCTTCCAGCCTACGGATTCTTTCTTCCCTTCTCTGTTCTCTTATAAGCTGGCGTTCCCGGGCGCGTTCTTCCCTTCGCATGGCACGTTCCGGCTGTCCCTGAACATATCTGGTATGTCCATCCTTTATAAAATCACATACTTTTATGACCAGACGTGTCACAAAATCCAGCAGGGAACGCTGAGTAATAATGATCATACATACAACAAATGACAGTATAATGATCACATATCCACCGATGGTTCCAAAAGCGGATGTAACTGAAATACAGATCGCGCCGCCGATCAGACCGCCGCCTGTTTTATAGTCCGCACTTAAAGCATAATAATCCAGCAGTGTTGTACTTTTCATATATCCATCTGTGAGAAGCTGTGCTGCACCGCACATAAATAAAAACATTACAAATGCTGCTGCAAGCTTCTTATAAGCCAAACGATTGGTTTTATTGATCAGGATAAATGCTGCTTCCAGAAAAAACACCACCGGAAACAAATATGCCATCAGTCCCATTAAACCAAAACAAAAATTGCTGATCGCATCCCCTACAAATCCACCAGCTCCGAAATTGCTTGCCATTAAGATCACGCATGCAGCCAGGATCACAAATATTATGATCTCTGTCTGAAATCTGCCGACCTCCTGCTCCATTGCTGTCTTTTTTTTCGTATTTCTTCCCGAACGTCCGGTATTCTTACCCTTTGATGCTGCCATTATATGGCTCCCCTCCTTAATCTTCTTGTAAATGTTTTCTCTTACAGAACAAAATTCAATGCCAGTGTAATAATACCGACTATAAATGAATAATATGCAAAATATCGTATTTTCACATTCTGAGTCACAGACATGGCACTCCGTATAACAAGACAGCCAATGAAACCTGCAATGATCATTGCAAATACATATGCAAACCCAAGTCCAACAGTCATTTCAGATGAGCCAAAGTATCTGATTTCTGTAAAGAAAGCCCCTATGATCGCAGGCAGACTCATAAAAACTGAAAAACGCACTGCAAATTTCCGGTTATAACCGCACAGCAATGCAGCACATAATGTAAATCCCATTCTGGAGATTCCAGGGAAAACGGCAAGTCCCTGACAAATGCCGATCCACATGGCACTGTCATAAGAGGCCTCTTTGGGTCCCTTTTTCCCTCCTGATCTGTTCAGATCAGTTGCCAGAAGCAGTACCCCTGTAAGTAAAAAGCCAATTCCGGGAACGATCTGCGAATCTGCTGCCAGAAGAGCCAGCTGCTTTCCTGTAAGTCCCAGAAGCGCTGTAGGAATCATGGAGACCACAAGCAGAGCAGCAAATTTCCGGTATGAGCCTGTTACAATTCTGGCATAACCCAGACCTGCTCCTGTCTTTTTATTATGGATATACAGATTTATATTACCGATAATATCCATAACCATTCCCAGAAGCTCCAGACCGATTCTTTTCAGATCTCTGCGGAACAAAAATATGATTGCTGCTGCACTTCCCAGATGAAGCATAGCTTCCAGCAGCAACCCTGTTCCATGGGTTATTCCCATATATTGTTCCAGTATACATAGATGTCCCATGCTGCTGACAGGAAGAAATTCAGTCACAGCCTGGATGACAGCCAAAAAAATCAAGTATATAACTATCATAAAACAGGTTCCTTTTCTATTTTTCCAAAATTATAATGATATCAGGGTCAAAATGCCTTTTAACCCTGACATCATTGTAATTATTATATCACAGTCAGATATGGTTTACAACAAAAAAGCCCCTGTGCTTCAAAGCTTATGGAGCCTGAAACAGAAAAAAAGGACAAAAAACCCGGATAAGATCACTGGGTTTTGTCCCCTTCTTTTTCTTCATTTGGTTTCCCGTCCGGCTCAGGTACCAGTTCAGGAATATTCTTAGCTGACTGCTCCTGCTGTCTTTTCTCTTTCTCATGTGCGAGCATTTCTTTCACTGATTTATGTGCGATACGGAACTCCTTCTCAAAATACGCATTGATCTCCGCACCATATAGCAGAAGATTCATACAAATATACAGCCATACCATGACCATGATAATCGTTGCAAGATTCCCGTACATATTGCTGAATCCCGGAAAAATCTCAAAATAGAAAGAAAATCCATATGAAAAAACTGACCAGGCAACTGCTATGAGCAAAGCTCCCGGAAGCTGGCTTTTAAATGTTGCCTTTCTGTTTGGAAGAACCTTATACAACATTAAAAAAACCAGAAACAATACACAAAATACCAATAACGCCCTTGCTCCCAGGATTCTTCTTATAACTCTCCCAAGAAAAGGTATATATTTTGATACTGCGCCCTGTATTTCATTTCCAAGTACAAGCATAAGCAGCGATATAATGACCGCGACCACAAGTGACAGGGTATAAAACACTGCATAAATCCTGGTCAGAAGCCAGTTACGTGTCTCTTTTACATGATAAATAGTATTCAGGCCATTGATGATAGACTGCATACCTTTTCCTGCAGACCACAATGCTACAAACGCAGATACAGGTACAATAGCTGAACTTCTTTTGTATACATCTACCACGATCCCCAGCACAAAGCTTTGCAGATTCTCAGGGATAAATGCAATGATCGCATCTCTGACCACATTATATGTCAGAGGTGTATACCGCACCAGTGTAGTCAGAAACAAAATGCACGGAATAAAAGACATGATCAAAAAGTACGCAGCCTGCGTTGCATATGCACCCACATGATCTCCAGATACGCGCTCCATAAATCCACGTAAAAGATTTATGACAGACAGTCTTTTCTTTTTCTTCTCCATATACGTCTCCATTCGGTTATTTTAATAATGGAAAATATCCTTGTTCACTATCATACCACGAAACTGCTGTCAGGTATATTATTATTTTTTAATATAAAAACGATATGTTGTCATAGAATCATACTGCTCACCTGCATTAAGGATCGGAGAATGGAAATCCTCCACATTTACTGCATTGGGTTCCACCTGTGTTTCCAGGCAGAAAGCATCTCTCTTATTATAAACATGACCGTTTTTGCCATTTTCATTTTCAACAAAATTAGCTGCATAAAACTGTACACATGGACAATCAGAAGTAACATCCATAGCAATTCCTGTTTTATCACTGTATGCTGTTGCGATCAGTCTTCTGTTTCCCTTTGCATAATTGTCTGTTACATAGTTGTGGTCGTATCCGCCTGTAAATTTCAGCTGGTCAAAATCAGCCTCTATATCCTGACCAATCTTTTTCGCAGTTCTGAAATCCATAGGAGTTCCTGCAACCTCTTCATAAACTCCGGTAGGAATAGAATGGCTGTCAGCTACAGGTGTATAGTATTTCGCATGGATCGTAAGATACTGATCCATAGCTGTTCCACTTCCCTCACCATTCAGATTGAAATAAGAATGATTTGTCATATTTGCGACAGTCGGTTCATCACTGACTCCCTGATAATGAATCTTCAGTTCATTTTCCTCTGTAAATTCATATTTCACAGAAACATCAAATTCTCCCGGAAAACCATTCTCTCCATCCGGGCTGATGCGGTTAAATACGATACTGTTCTTATCTTCTGAGATATCTGCAACCTTCCAGAGTTTTTTCTCAAATCCGTCAGGACCGCTGTGAAGATTGTTATCGTTCTCATTCTGTGCAAGAGTCACCTCTTTACCATTAATATAAAATTTTGCACCGCTGATACGATTGCCGCTTCTTCCGATGGTTGAGCCAAAAAAGCATCCATTTACTTCATAAGATGCCAGATCATCATAACCAAGCACCACATCTGTCATGACACCATCTTTATCCGGTACACATACCTTAACCAGGATTGCTCCAAAATCAGTCACCTCTGCATATGCTCCGGATTTATTCTCCAGATGAAAAATCTTTGCCGTCTCTCCGGTCTGTAATACACCGAATTTTTTCTCAGAAACACTCATTGTTTCCAACCTCCTGTGTTATATAATGAAGTATGATTATAATAAAAAAGAGCCTGTGCATGGCTCATTTTTTACAGTTCCCGAAATGCCGTTCCCTTCCCATTGACGCCTAGCCGCAGCTAGGTGGGTATCCTCAACAGACCTTCTGCCTTCCGCTGCACAATGACGGCCTGACATCCGGCCTGCGATCTTGGATTCCCGTTGAAGTCGATGTAGGTTCAAAAAAAGAAGGGGCCTCGCACATTTCAGGATATTCACAGTTCTTAACTGATTTTTATTATACTCTAGTATATGTTCTTTTTCAACATAAAATATATAATTAATTATACTTTTTTATAAAGCAGATATTACTGGATCCCGAGAATATCCTTCACTGCTTTCGGCATATCCGGTGCATCTACTACTCTGTCGTGAAGTACCGGCGCTGTGCGGATTGTCTCAACTGCCTGAGGAAGTTTCACTCCGGAAAGACTGCTCAGTTCATCAGCCAGTGCAAAATCATCTTTGCCATCTGTATTTACTCCAAGTGCTTCCATTACACTTCTTGTAAATTTATACGGGCTTGCAGTAGATGCAATGACAGTTGGTGCAGTATCCTTTGTATCTTTTACATATTTGTCATAAACCCCTGCTGCAACTGCAGTATGAGTATCGATCACATAATGACTGTCTTCAAATACCTTTTTGATTGTTTCTGCTGTTTCTTCTTCTGTACAGTAGTTACCATAAAAATCTGTAAGCTGTGATCTCATATCATCTGTGATCGTATATTCACCACCTGCTGTAAGGGACTGCATCAGTTCTGCACACTTCTTTGCATCTCCCCCTGCAATACGGTAGATCAGACGTTCCAGGTTACTGGAGATCAGAATATCCATGGATGGTGAAGTTGTAAGGATAAAGTCACGTTTTCTGTCATAAGTTCCTGTACGGAAGAAATCATACAGAACCTTATTGTCATTAGAAGCACAGATAAGTTTATGGACCGGAAGTCCCATCTGTTTTGCGTAATAAGCGGCAAGAATATTGCCAAAGTTACCTGTAGGTACTACTATATTGATCTCCTGTCCGTCTTTAATCCTGCCCTGGCGTACAAGTGATGCATATGCATATACGTAATAAACAATCTGAGGCACAAGACGTCCGATATTAATAGAGTTTGCAGATGAGAACTGATATCCTGCAGCATCAAGCTCTGCCTCCAGCTCTTTGTCATTAAACATTTTCTTTACAGCAGTCTGTGCATCATCAAAGTTTCCTGTGATTCCCACAACATATGTATTGTTACCCTTCTGAGTCACCATCTGTTTCTCCTGAATGGGACTTACGCCATGTTTTGGATAGAATACGATGATCCTGGTTCCCGGAACATCTGCAAATCCAGCCATAGCCGCTTTACCTGTATCTCCTGAAGTAGCAGTAAGGATAACGATCTCATTCTTTACCTGATTCTTCTTAGCCGCTGTAGTCATAAGGTGTGGAAGAATTGATAATGCCATATCTTTAAATGCAATTGTCGCACCATGGTACAGTTCAAGGAAATATGCTCCCTCTGCCTCGTGAAGTGGTGCGATCTCCTTTATGTCAAATTTGTCATCATAGGCATTATTAATGCAGTTCTTTAATTCCTCTTCTGTAAAATCAGTGAGGAAACGTTTCATTACCTCGTATGCTGTCTCCTGATAGCTCATTTTTGCCAGTTCGTCCATTGGAACATCCAGCTTCGGAATCTCTGTGGGCACAAATAATCCGCCATCCTCAGACAGACCTTTTAAAATAGCCATAGAAGCTGTTACGGTTTCTTCTTTTCCTCTTGTGCTTTTGTATAATACCTGCATGATATTTCCTGCCTTTCCAAAGTTATTCTTTTTGCCAATTTAGCACATTATAGCATATACTTTAGCAAAATACTATCCTAAATTATTTCTCTTTTTCCCTCTTCTTTTATCACTGATTACCAGAATATCCGTATAAAAAAACGCAGGCAGATTCTTTTCCCAGGAACCGCCCGCATTTTCAGCATCTTATATTCTGTATTTTCATGATCCGGCAGATTCTTCTCCGGAATCAGGGTATGTATAAAATTCATGTACTCCATATTTAAATAATCTTTTCAGATCTTTTTCAAACCAGGAAACATTCTGTTTCTCAGCTTCTGATTTCTGGATAAAGAACAGAGCCCCTTCTGAATAGTCCACACCCTCAAGAGCCTGTCTGACAGCTTCTCTTGTCTCATCCGAGATAGTCACTTCATGGATACGTCCGTCATATGTAGGCGAGAACTGTGGAACACCATTTGTATTCTGCCATACGACTTCTGTTACTGTGTCCGGAAATTCTTTGTTTTTTATACGGTTCATGATCACGTTAGCTACCAGAACCCGTCCTTTGACATCTTCAGTACCTGCTTCAGCCTCTACAATATGAAGCAATGTATCATAATCCTCGTCTGACATCATCCGGGCACTCTGAGCGAGAGCTATTGTTTTTGCATCGAGATCATTAACCCTGCTCTCCATAGAAGAACTGACGTCAAATTCTGCCACATTATCTTCGATGACTTTAATCCTCTGACCGACCATTACCTGCTCACAGGAAGTTCCAATGCGCTGCACTGATTTCTTCTGTGTGGCAGTAACATTTACTCCTGATACCACGCCTGCAATTCCCGTAGGCAAAACATTGCCCTCACCGGACCGGGAAGAAAAAGCTGCGTCTTCATCCCCGGAAGCAGCATATACTTTATTTCTCCCATTGTAATCTGCTACTCTTCCGCCTGCTGCAAATGCAATAGCTGTACATGTACATACTATGACCAGTATCAGACTGCGCGTTGAACTGCCGGGTTGTTTAGTTTTTGTTTTTTGAACTTTCATACTTTCCATTCCTTGCGTTTTTTTAATTACAGGTTTTATTTCTGTAACAATTCTGTAACTTATAAGAAAATTATATTTAATACAATCAATTTTGTCAAGCTTTTTTTACATTTTTGTAACAATTAGCCTGTCCATAAGCGCTGCTCAAAAAATTAAAGGGAGATTCCCTCTTTGAGATCTCCCTTTAATATATGCTATAAGTTCAATATTTATTACAGTTATTTTTTATTCTTTTCACCGCAGATCAGAAACATAGGTGTCGGGTTATAAAATTCATCTTTCTTTGTATAAACTCTGCTGCTGATACCAAGATCTATGGAAAATCTGCTGATACCCAGTTTTCCCAGTGTTTCCAGATCCCATGCCGGGCGAACATACGAACTGATTGGAAGCTGGCGTTTGATTTCCTCACATTCCTGCATCATATCATCACCCAGTTTAAAATGCGCATGATTGGCAGGAAGATCTGCAGTATCCGAGAAATCATCTGCTCCATAATTTGCATCTGCATTGATCAGAACCCCTCCCGGTTTCAGTACACGGATCCATTCCTTGTACGCCCTTGCTGCATCCGGTAATGTCCAGGTTAGATTTCTGGATACGATCACATCAAATGTTCCATCAGGAAACTCCGGATTCTCTGCATCCATCACCTCAAATGTACAGGATACCCCTTCCTCGCCTGCCAGCTCTCTGGAATGGCTGATCATATCCGGTGTCAGATCTATACCTGTAACATCATGTCCCATTTTTGAAAGAAGAATGCTGAAAAATCCTGCACCACATCCTACATCAAGGATTTTCAGTTTTCCCTCAGGAATAAAAGCTCCGATTTCTTTCATCCATTTATCTGCCATATCACTGTGAAGCTCAGCTCTTCTCTGTTCCATAAAGCTGTCACTTCTTTTCGTCCAGTAATTTGTAATCTTTTCCTTGCGTTCATCTTTTCCCTGACTGAAACTGCCATACGCGATCATCGGACCGTCTTTTATAATCTGCAGGCTTCCTGTCTGATAAAGGATAACACCGTTCAGATCAGACTGACTGATCTCCAGTACATTTCCTTCATAATCCTTAATGCAGCCAAGATACTCCCCGGCTTTAATCAGGTCTCCCGGCTTTTTGGCAGGATACCACAGGCCGGACACACTGGCAGACTGATAACGCACTTCCCCGATCTCCATGGGATAATAATTACTGTAGCTTCGAAGACCTTCGTAAACCCCAAGAGCGCATAGAATATTGCGCACATCCTTTCTTGTAGAATGCACCTCCTCCTGACTCCATCCTCCCATCTGCCCACGCTCGATCAGAACACTGGGGATTCCGCAGGCAGCTGCATAATTATAAGAACCTCCTGATCCGGAATTGGATTTCACCATATATGGAACATCCGCCTGTTCCGCCATCTTCCTGGAAGCTTTTACAACATCCTCATCCGCCCGGCCCGCATAGTAAATATATGGTGTAAGCTGTTCATAGTCATCTCCACTGTGAAGATCAATATAATAATCGGCCATACTGTGTAACTTCAGAACAACCTCATAAGCCAGACGATCCATCCTTGTTCCCAGAGGGTTTCCCGGAAATACACGGTTCAGATTCTTCTCATCCTCAGGACAGATGCTTCCACTTCTCTCTTCAAACTCTTTTCTGCAGACAGTCTTAACAATGATCACTTTTCCATGAATCTTCTCAGGATCCAGTTTGCCGGCAAGCTCAACAGCAGCCTGAATCCCCACATATTCTCCGCCATGAACTGCAGCAGTGATAAGAACCGTCTTTCCCGGATGTGAACCACATATCACTGTACAGGGAAGTGAAAACTCGCCTCCGCCAAGTTTCAGAAATCCACTCTTCTTCGTGCCCGGAGCCACATTTAACACAGAATCCTCAGGATCAATCTCACTGTCATATCCGTCTGCTGCACACTCTCCCGTATCCTCTGACCAGATATCCTTTGCTTCCTTCACCGCACTGATCATAAACATAGGTGTGGAGTGATAATTCAGTTTTTCCTCCTGGCTCCATACACGCTGCCAGACTCCCGTATCCACGGCAACAGACGCAAACCCGCTCTCCTTTAACAGCTTCCTGTCCCAGGATGGCCTGTCAATAGCAGACAGAGGCATCTGTAATGCGATCTTCTCCATACGGTCAATATCTGTGCAAAGATAATGATCATCCAGATTCTCACTCTCCACACTCTTTCTGTCTTCTTCATAAGACTGGCGCTTTTCTTCATCATAAAGATAACCATACCAGTTCGCATCAAAATTAAGAAGCCTTCCACCTGGCTTCAGCACACGATGCCACTCCCTGTAAGCCCTCTCAGGATCCTTCAGATTCCATGTCAGATTCCTGCTTATCACAACATCAAACACATTATCCTCAAACTCCAGATCCTGGGCATCCATCTTGTAAAAACTGATATTCCCGCAAAGCTCACCCGCATTCTTCTTCGCAGTATCCAGCATCTCCTGAGTATAATCCACAGCAGTAATCCTGTACCCCGCCTCAGCCAGGATAACAGGGAAAAAGCCAGGACCCGTCCCTATATCAAGAATCTTCAGATCCGCCTTCTCCCCCTCAGGAAACTGACTCTTCAACACCTTAAGCCATGCCTCTCTCTGCATACCGTTCAATTCCTTATGATTAACCTCAGAATACCCCTCAGCCCGGGTAGTCCAGTAACTCTCAATCTCCGATAACAAATCCTTCACCTTATGCCAACCTCCATGCACGCAATTTATAATCAAATATAACCCAAATTATA
>CAKSAW010000006.1 GCA_934437695.1 uncultured Blautia sp.
CTTTGGCATCCTCAGTAGTAATTAAAAAACACCCCCGACAAAGATGCGCGACTTTTAAGACTTTTCAGCTTTTTACTTTACAATGGTGTTAATTTACAATTAAAGCTAACCCAGAAAGTGGGAGTGGGGACGAAAGAGAACGTAAATCAGCAAAAGAATCTTTTCTATACAAAAAATGACCTTTTTGTATTATTACAGCATCAGCCATACATACAAAAAAGTCATTTTATATAAGTCAAAAGAAACTTTCTTAATTTAATTAATATACTCTTTCTTCAGTCAAGCAGCTATTATTCATTCCAGTTTGTCCAGACATCTGTCACGTCATCGTCCTCATCTAACAGATCCAGTGTCTTCTGAAGGTCTTTGAGAGCCTGCTCATCTGTCAGGTCTACATATGTCTGAGGGATCATGGCAACCTGTGCCTCAGCGATCGGTGCTCCCGCTTTCTCAATTGCTTCGCGTACCTCACTGAAATCATCCGGTGCTGTAAGTACTTCATAGCTGTCTTCTTCTTCGTTGAAATCCTCTGCACCTGCATCCAGAGCCAGCATCATCAGTTCATCAGCATCCATCTCACACTCTTCTTTATCAATGATGATCTGTCCCTTCTGATCGAACATATAAGATACGCATCCCTGTGTACCAATGCTTCCGTTACCCTTTGTAAATGCATTACGCACATTACCTGCTGTACGATTCTTGTTGTCTGTCAGAGTCTCAACGATGATAGCAACACCATTAGGACCATATCCTTCGTATACAGCTTTCTCATAGTTATCAGCAGAATCAGCTCCTGCAGCTTTCTTAATACCACGATCAATGGTATCATTAGGCATGTTATTTGCTTTTGCTTTCGCAATTACATCACGAAGTTTGCTGTTGTTGTTTGGATCCGGGCCGCCTGCTTTGACAGCCATAACCAGCTCACGGCCGATAACTGTAAAAATCTTACCTTTTTTGGCATCATTTTTCTCTTTCTTATGCTTAATGTTCGCAAATTTTGAATGTCCTGACATCTTTCTTTCTCCTTTTGTTAGAATTATTTATTATCCTGCTCTACTTTTACCTTGCCGATCGTCTTATTGCCGATAGACAGGATCGTAAAACAGTATCCAATCGCTTTTATAGTGGTATCAATATCCTTCTCTGTGGGAATATGTCCCATAATATTTGTAAGATAACCATTCAGTGTCTCAAATTCCGTATCACCGAAATCTACATCCAGTTCCTCTTCCACATCCTCCAGATAGGCAAGCCCGTCAATGATCAGACTGTTATCCTTCTGTGCACGGATCGTGATCTCATCCTCATCGTACTCATCCAGAATATCTCCAACGATTTCCTCAAGGATATCCTCCATGGTAACAATCCCCGCGGTCTGTCCATATTCATCCACAACAACTGCCATATGGATCTTCTTGGCCTGCATGGTATGAAAAAGATCTCCGATTCCTCTTGTCTCAGGAATCAGTGAAGCCTGCCGGATGATCCCGGGCAGTTCCTTGAGTGGCTTAAATTTTGCCCACGGATTCTGAGTCATAAACTTAAGTGCATCCTTATAATGAACAATTCCTTTAATATTGTCAATATTCTCCTCGTACACAGGATAACGGGAATTTCCCTCTTCCAGCATGATATCGATCATACTGTTAAGAAGTATTTCCTCATCAAAAGCCACCACATTCTTTCTGTGTGTCATGATATCATGAGCTTCTGTTTCATTAAAGGATATGATATTCTGGATCATTTCCGCTTCATTCTCCTCTATGACACCCTGTTCATGAGCCTCACCCACAATTGAAATGATTTCTTCTTCCGTAACTGCTGATTCTGTACGGTCTATCTCCACACCAAACGGCACTGCTGCCAGTCTGGCAATCCAGGTAATAAACACAGTAAAAGGTTTCAACAGATTTACCCAGAACGATACCAGCTTCAGATACCTGTATGCATAGGCCTCAGGATGATAGGTACCAACCCTGCGAAAAGTCAAAATACCGATCGCAGCAAGCAAGATCACACACAGCGCCATTACTAAAAGCAATGCCGGCACATGCTTTATGTATGGATGGAAGGCATCCACTGCCCACGGAACAAGAAATGTACCAAAGCAGATACCGCATACCATTACGATCAAAGGGATCGCATTGACAAACTGCGCCGGTTTATCAATCAGTGCCATCAACATTTGTGCTTTCTTATCGCCTTCTTCAGCTTTCTTCTGTGTATCATTCTCACTTATGTTTCTCAGTGCTGCGGCAAATCCATAAAAAATCCCATTCAGCCACAGCAATAATAGTAAGACAAATAAGCCCCAGAGGGGCATACTACTGCCATCTTCCATTGTATTAATCAGTCTCCTTCGTATTGAATACGCATAGTTACTGGTAAAATATATCACTTTCTTAACCAATCGTCAAGACACTGGATAAACTGATCCGGTTAATATCCTGTTAAAAAGTAAGCTCCAGACTAATCTCAAGTGCATGATTTACCTTATCCAACATCATATCATCCAGATGGCAGACCTTATCCTTCAGCCTTCTCTTATCTATGGTACGAAGCTGTTCCAGCAAAATTACAGAATCCTTTTCAATCCCATAAATTCCTGCATCTATCTCAATATGTGTAGGAAGCTTAGCCTTGTTCATTTTCGATGTAATAGCAGCACAGATCACTGTAGGACTGTGCCTGTTGCCTACATTGTTCTGAATGATCAGAACCGGCCGGATCCCACCCTGTTCACTGCCCACTACAGGCCTGAGATCTGCATAAAATATATCCCCTCTTTTAATTACCACACAATTCACACTCCGATTCTTTCTGGTTTTCAAGAAGAAACCTGTTGTCAGACGGATATTCCCTATCCGGTTAAATAAAGTATTTCCATCTTTTTCTTGTGTATACATGCGTGGTATATAAATTATAGCAGTTCCGGAAAATAATGCGTTAATTCAGTTATTCAAGCTCTTTTCCATCTTTTATATAAACTCTGGGTACACGAGGGCTGATGTCACAGATAAATTCATAGGAAAATCTGCCACAGAGATCACCAATCTCCTCGATACTGATAAACTCATCACCATCTCTGCCGATAAGTGTGACCTCATCACCCTTCTTCACATCATTGATATCTGTCACATCTACCATAAACTGATCCATACAGATTCTACCAAGGATCGGAGCCTTCTTTCCATGGATCAGAACCCATCCTTTGTTGGAAAGCTGTCTGGAATAGCCATCTGCATAACCCACCGGGACAGTAGCTACACGAAGTCTCTTATCAGCCACATAAGTTCCGCCATAGCTGATCGCAGCACCTGCAGGAACGTCCTTTACATAGGTCACATGGCTCTTAAGTTCCATAACAGGCTCAAGCTTTATAATCTCTCTCTCTACTTCAGAGGAAGGATAGATTCCGTAGATGGTGATGCCGGCACGGACAATGTTCAGATTTGCCTCTGGCACACGGATAATGCCTGCACTGTTGGAACAGTGATGTAATGGAATATCTACTCCCGCCTCTTCTACACACCTGGAGAAATCCAGATAACGCTCCAACTGTACCATAGCCGGGCTTCTGTCATACTCATCTGCTCTTGCAAAATGAGTGAACATTCCCTCAATCTCAAGGTTCGGAAGTTCAGAGATTTTCTTCACCTCTTCCACGCTCTCCGGTATATCTGCAAAACCGATCCTGGTCATGCCTGTATCCAGAGCAATATGAATATGTACTGTTTTATTCTGCAGAAGTGCTTCGTCAGAAAGCTTCTTAGCTTCCTCATATTCACATACTGCAGGACGGATATCATACCGGACAAGCTCCGGGAAATATTCGTCAAAAACAATTCCAAGGATCAGAACAGGCTTTGTGATCCCTGCCTGCCGCAGATGAATAGCCTCTTCAGCTGTCGCAGCTGCAAATCCCCAGATATAGTCATAGTTTTCTATCAGATGTGCCACAGGCACTGCTCCATGTCCGTATGCATCGGCTTTTACTACTGCGATCATCTTTGTATCTTCTGCAATATTCTTTCTCATTTCCCGGAAATTGTGTTCTACAGCATCCAGTGAAATTACTGCTTTTACTCTGCTATCTTTCTTCATAATAATTTCCCTCTTATTTTTTCCTGATATCTGCGATTCCGGATATCATTTCAGTATTTCCGGCAGGAAACGGATGATATCTCCTGCTGTCATTCCTCTCTGACCAACTGACTCTGCAGCCATATCACCAGCAAGTCCATGAACATATACGCCAAGTGCAGCCAGCACAACAGGAGACGGCTTCTTCTCTGCTGCCAGATACATACACTGTATGCCCGCAAGCACGCCACTTAATACATCGCCACTTCCCGCAGTAGCCATTCCGGCATTTCCGGAAAGATTCAGATAAAGTTCTCCGGAAGCATCTGACACCACTGTACAGGCATCCTTCAGCACACAAACTGTACCGGATTCTTTTGCATAATCCGCTGCAGTCTGCGCAAGGCAATCCTGAATATCTCCAATTCCTTTCCCGCACAGACGGCTCATCTCACCAATATGAGGAGTCAGGATCACGTTCTGTCCGATAAAGCGTTTCCAGCCCTCATGGACTGACAGAAGGTTCAGTCCATCTGCGTCCAGTATTACCGGTTTTCTGCACTCTGCAGCCTTTGACAAAAACCACTGAGCCCTTTCTCTGCTCTGGGCACCGGTTCCAAGACCTGGTCCGATCACAAGTACATCACACCAGTTAAGCATTTCCTGATTATTTTTCTCATCAAAATCACAGGTGATCATGGCTTCAGGAAGCAGGGTCTGCAGGGGAATCCTGTTTGCCTCCACAGTCTGGATCTTCACCATCCCTGCTGAACATTTTAAAGCTGCAGCTGCACTTAAATATGCAGCTCCGCACATCCCCTCACTGCCTGCCACAAGAAGGACCTTACCGAAAGTCCCCTTGTTCCCATATGGTACCCTCTCTGGAAGCATTTCCAGATCCTTCTGTTCCAGATGGTACATATGGATTCTCTCTCCGGGTATGGGATAAATGCCTATATCTGCAACAACAATCTCACCGCCATACATACGTCCCGGGTAAAAGCACAGTCCTCTCTTACGGAAAGCAAAAGTGACCGTAAGATCTGCCCGAAAAGCTGTCCCTTTCTCAAATCCTGTGTCTGAGTCAATTCCAGAAGGAATATCCACAGCCACCTTGTATGCAGATACCTGATTCAGTTCACTGATAAGCTCCCCATATTCTCCTTCTACAGGTCTGCTCAGTCCAACCCCGAAAATGGCATCTACTATAGTAGTATATTCATACTGACCCAGGTTATGCACACGGGGTACCCCGTAATACTCTGCTGTCCGAAGCTGTCTGGCAGTTTCAGATGTCATCTTCTCTTCATTTCCTACAATATAATACCAGATTTTAAATCCCTGCAGATAAAGTAATCTGGCAATGGCCAGCCCGTCTCCTCCGTTATTGCCTGTCCCGCAGACTACAAGGATCTTCTCTTTATCTTTTTCATTTATCCGTTTCGTAAGTTCACTGACAGTCTGTAACGCAGCCCGTTCCATCAGTACAAGTGATGGGATCCCTGCTTTCTGGATTGTATTACTGTCCAGGGTTTTCATCTCTTTGGCAGTTACAATCTCCCGCATATTTTCACCTCCCGCATATGTTCCATAAAATCCAGAAAAGCTGTGATCAGATGACCACAGCCTTGTGTTTCACACATGTCCCTCACATTCCTTCATGTTCCTTCCTGTACTCACTCAGGTTATAGGACAGAGTCATAAGGCTCTCTGAAAGATGTACATTCTCAACCATTACATCCTCCGGAGCATCCAGATCAATGTGTGCAAAATTCCAGATTGCCTTAATTCCATTATCGATCAATATCTTTGCCATCTCTTTGGCTTTATTTTTAGGAAGAGTCAGCACCGCAATCTCTACCTCATTTTCCTTCAGAAACAACGGAAGGTCACTTAACATCTGGATCTCGATCCCGCGTACCGCAATTCCCTCCAGAACCGGATTTACATCAAATATTCCCACCAGTCTGAATCCGCGTTTTTCAAAATCCACATAATTAGCCAGCGCCTGCCCCAGATTACCGGCACCCAGAATAATCATCGGATGTACTGTATCTAAGCCAAGAATCTTACCGATCTCTGTATATAAATAGCGTACATTATAGCCATAACCCTGCTGACCAAAACCACCGAAATTATTTAAGTCCTGACGAATCTGGGAAGCTGTCACATGCATTTTCTTGCTGAGATCATTCGAAGATATACGTTCTACATTCTCCTCCATCAGCTCACCGAGGTAACGATAATACCGTGGCAGACGTTTGATCACTGCTTTTGAGATTTCCTTAGCTTCCACAAATTTTCCCTCCTTAACTTATCTATGTCAATTATACTCAAATGTTATTTTATTGTCAAATTAAATCTGTACTTTTTGACTAAATATTTATGCAGCTTTTGAGCAATTTCTCTGTTTTGCAGAATTCAGACAGACAAAATCATTTAAAATACTTTCAAAAACCCACATTTTCGATTATAATAATACGCGGACAAATTACAATGGAGGAATTCCTATGATTTTATCATGTCAGAACATCTGTAAATCTTTTGGCGAGAAAGTTATTCTCAGAGACGCCAGTTTCCATATAGAAGACCGTGAAAAAGCAGCTCTGATAGGAAATAATGGTGCAGGCAAAACCACTCTGCTCCGCATTATCATGCATGAGCTTTCCCCTGACTCAGGAAATGTAGTCCTTGCCAAAGATAAAAATATCGGCTATCTTGCCCAGTATCAGGATATCCATGGTCACCATACGATCTACGAAGAACTGATCTCCACCAAGCAGCATATCATCGATATGGAGAACCGTCTGCGTTCTCTGGAACAGGAAATGAGAACCACCACAGGTGATGCCCTTGACAGCCTTATGAATACTTATACAAGACTGAGCCATCAATTTGAGCTTGAGAATGGTTACGCATATAAAAGCGAGATCATGGGCGTATTAAAAGGTCTTGGTTTTACAGAAGAAGATTTTGACCGCCAGATTGAAACCCTCTCCGGTGGCCAGAAAACCCGTGTGGCACTGGGCAAACTGCTTCTGTCCAGCCCTGATATCCTTCTTCTTGATGAGCCTACCAACCATCTGGATATGGAAAGCATTTCCTGGCTGGAAACTTATCTTCTGAATTATCCAGGTGCTGTATTTATTGTATCTCATGACCGTTACTTTCTTGACAAGGTTGTAACAAAGGTTGTAGAGATTGAAGCCGGTACCATGCGTATGTACAGCGGTAACTACTCTGCTTATGCCCTGAAAAAAGCACAACTCAGAGATGCACAGTATAAGGCTTATCTGAACCAGCAGCGTGATATCAAGCATCAGGAAGCAGTTATCGCAAAGCTGAAATCCTTTAACCGCGAAAAATCCATCAAGCGTGCAGAAAGCCGCGAGAAAATGCTTGACAAAATCCAGCGCATTGATAAACCGTTAGAGATCCAGGATCAGATGCGCATTTCCCTTGAGCCCAGATTTATCAGTGGAAACGATGTACTTACCGTAGAAAATCTCTCCAAAGCATTTCCCGGCCAGACACTGTTCAGTGATATCTCCTTTGAGATAAAACGCGGAGAACGTGTAGCCCTGATCGGTAATAACGGTACAGGTAAAACTACTATGCTTAAGATCATCAATGGACTGATTGATGCAGACGGCGGCAGATTTACTCTTGGTTCCAAAGTACAGATCGGATACTATGATCAGGAACATCATGTCCTGCATATGGAAAAAACTATTTTCGAAGAGATTTCAGATGCCTATCCTACTCTCACAGAGACAGAGATCCGAAACATGCTTGCAGCATTCCTATTCACAGGAGATGATGTATTCAAACTGATCTCAGCCCTCTCCGGTGGAGAAAGAGGCCGTGTATCTCTGGCTAAACTGATGCTTTCCGAGGCAAACTTCCTGATCCTTGATGAGCCTACCAACCATCTGGATATTGCTTCCAAAGAAATCCTTGAGGAAGCACTGAACAGTTATACAGGTACTGTATTCTATGTCTCCCATGACCGATATTTTATCAACCAGACAGCTACCAGGATTCTGGATCTTACTAACCAGGCAATTGTAAACTATATTGGGGATTATGATTATTATCTGGAGAAAAAAGAAGAACTGACTGAGAAATATGCCCCTGCAGCAGCTCAGGCTATAGCAGAAGCAAAACAGGCTTCCGATAATAAGATTTCCTGGCAGCAGCAGAAAGAAGAACAGGCGCGCCAGAGAAAACGGGAAAACGAACTCAAAAAAGTCGAAGCACGCATAGAAGAGCTGGAAACCAGAGATAAAGAGATTGATGAAACCATGGTCCTTCCGGATATCTGTACAAATGTAGCAGAATGCGCAAGACTCAGTAAAGAGAAAGCCGCCATCACCGAAGAGCTGGAAGGATTATATGAAAAATGGGAAGAACTTGCATAATGCAGGTTCCTCCCGTTTTTTACTTTCTCATATGCATATCATTGCCTGAGCAATTACAGAATCTCATCGAGTTTCTCTCTGATTGCAAGAATAAAGTCCTTGCTGTTGAGCACAGTCACATCTTTAAGAGAAGTGATCAGCGCAAGGTCTTTTGTCATCTTACCGCTCTCAATAGTCTCCAGAGTTGCTCTGTCCAGTTTGTCTGCAAATCCCATTAATTCTTTATTGCCATCCAGTTCTCCTCTTTTTCTCAGAGCACCTGTCCATGCAAAAATCGTTGCCACAGAGTTTGTAGATGTTTCTTCACCTTTCAGATGACGGTAATAATGTCTCTGTACAGTTCCGTGGGCAGCCTCATACTCATAATATCCCTGTGGAGATACAAGTACAGAAGTCATCATAGCCAAAGAACCAAATGCAGAAGAAACCATGTCACTCATAACATCTCCGTCATAATTCTTACAAGCCCAGATAAATCCACCCTCTGCCTTCATAACGCGGGCTACGATATCATCGATCAGACTGTAGAAATATTCAATACCTTCTGCCTCAAATTTATCCTTGAACTCCTTCTCATAAATCGTAGCAAAAATCTCCTTAAAACGTCCGTCATAAATCTTGGAAATCGTATCCTTACCCCCGAGCCACAGATTCTGCTTTGTATCAAGTGCATAATTAAAACAGCATCTTGCAAAGCTTGCGATAGAATCATCCAGATTGTGCATGCCCTGAAGAACACCCGGTCCCTCATAATGATGGATCAGTTCTTTTCTCTCCTGTCCGTCTGCACCTTCAAATACCAGATAAGCATCCCCAGGTCCATCAATATACATCTCTGTGTTTTTGTATACATCACCGTAAGCGTGACGGGCGATAGTGATCGGTTTCTTCCAGTTTTTCACACATGGCTCGATTCCCTTAACTACGATAGGAGCGCGGAAAACAGTTCCATCAAGGATCGCACGGATCGTTCCGTTCGGACTCTTGTACATTTTCTTTAAAGTGTACTCTTCCATTCTTGCCTTATTGGGAGTGATGGTCGCACATTTAACTGCAACACCATACTTCTTGGTAGCTTCTGCTGCATCAACAGTTACCTGGTCATCTGTCTCATTTCTGTATTCCAGACCAAGATCATAATACTCAGTATTTAAATCAATATATGGAAGGAGAAGTTCATCCTTGATGATCTTCCAGAGTATTCTGGTCATCTCATCTCCATCCATCTCCACAAGTGGTGTCTTCATCTGAATTTTTTTCATGTTAGTCCTCCTCTTTGGCTAAATATTATAGATGTTAGAAATTAACTATCATAATAGACGAAATATGACCTTTCGTCAATGCTTTTGTGCAGTAAAGTGATATTTTTATAAAATACAAGTTACAGAGAATGAAGTGAACAGCAACGAATACAATTGTTCAGATCAAGCTCTCCCCACCCTTGCTGGTTCTTGGGCAGTCCCATGTCTCTGGCACTTTCCTTCAGCTTCATTTTAATCTGAACGTTCGTCAGTTCCGGGTTTTTCTCAAGCATAAGTGCAACAGCTCCTGAAACCAGAGGTGTAGACATGGAGGTTCCACTTTTGATGCCATATCCGTTATCTGCTCCCGGTGTACAGGCAAGTACGTGATTTCCAGGTGCCACCAGATCAGGCTTACAGACACATTCAAACGTAGGTCCTCGTCCGGATATTGCTGTCCGTCCTGTAAGCAGATCACTGGAACCTACTGTAATGATCTTACGGCTGCTTCCCGGTGCAGTCACACTTCCCGGCCGAGGTCCCTGATTTCCTGCGGCTGCCACTACCACCAGCCCCTTATCCCACAGTTCTTCCACACCTCTGATCAGAATCCTGTGATCTTCAAATGTCCTGCAGGTGGTCCCAACGGAAATATTCACCACACGGATACCGTAATATCTCCTGTTCTCCAATATCCAATGGAAAGCCTTCAGAACATCCTCTTTTTTCCCGTTTCCCATTCTGTCAAGCACCTTCAGAACAATCAGATCACATTCCGGCGCAACTCCTCTGATCCGCCCGTCTGACGCCCTCCCATCACCGCCAATAATACCGCATACATGTGTTCCATGAGAATTATCATCATACGGTCTGATACGGTGTCCTATAAAATCCTGAAATGCCCGTATCCTTCCTGTAAAATCTATATGAGGGAAAATCCCGGTATCCAGAACACAGACTCCTACATTCTTTCCTGTATAACCGGGATCATCGAAATTTTTCATCAAAAAATCCTCCGGATCTCTGAGTAATACAATCTTACTTTAAGTTATTCGGAGGATTCTGTTATATTTACATTTTTTATAAATCTTTTGCCCCTGATATCATATAATGTATAAAACTTCCTCTGTTTGCAGATACTTCTCATATTCAGAAATCTGATGATCAGAATCTGCATAATATAAGGAGATAACATATGACTATATTATTATTTATACTTGTATTCCTGCTCTTTCAGACTTTCATCCTGCTATGCTGTGCAGCTGCGGGAAACGATGCGGCTTCTCAGGAAATCTCAGACCAGGAACAGCTGGAATTTATCCGGGAATGGAAAAAGTCACATGAATACAATTCAGGAAAATAGCAGGATGCCGGAGAACTATCTCCCGGCACCCTGCATTACATAACAATCATAGCGTATCGCCTTTCCTTTTAATGTATAAGAAGGCTCTCTTCCATCAAGGCATACGCTTTTTAAAGGGCGTTTTACAATGATCTTGGACGGGCTGGCTTTAATAGCAGCATCAAAAAGCTCTTTTTCCCCGGAACACGGAGGTTCAAGCTTCTGTATCAGTTGAAGTTTCTTGTTGATCAGACCAGACTTCTGTCTTTCCGGGAACATTGGATCCAGATAGATCACATCTACAGGATCCATAAGCTTTGACAGACATTCCACACTGTTATCCTCCACCAGTTTCATCCTTGACGCAATATCTTTTAATACAGGATGCTTTTTTGCACGACGAAGTGCATCTTTAAGAAGTGCTGCGATCACAGGATTCTGTTCATACAATGTCACTTCATAACCATATGCCGCCAGAAGAAAACCATCTTCCCCCATACCTGCAGTGGCATCAATGGCTTTCAGGTTTTCTCCCTCAGCTTTAGCTGCACGCACCAGCATTTCATGAGAAAGTCTTCCATTGGTAACTCTGTGGAGCATCCCTTCAAAATCTCCCTGATATGTCAGTCCATATCCACTGAGAGATACTCCTTTGGAATCAAACAGAACTGTCAGATCCTTTCCAGGTTTATCTGTGATCACTACATGATTCCTTCTTGCAAAGGATTCTGCCATTTCCCTCTGTCCGCCTTTTCCAAGGCAGACTACTACTTTATCATTCATCATTCTCTTTTAATGCCTTTTCTATTTCTCTGATCACGATCTTAAGAGCTTTGATACGGGCATATTTTTTGTCAACAGATTCAAGTACATGCCATGGTGCAAAAGAAGTATTTGTTTTCTGAAGCATCTCATTTACAGCCACTTCATATGCATCCCATTTCTCTCTGTTTCTCCAGTCTTCATCTGTGATCTTCCACTGCTTTTCAGGATTGTTCTGTCTTTCCTGAAAACGCTCAAGCTGAGTGTCTTTATCAATCTGTACCCAGAATTTTATGATTACAGCGCCCCAGTCTTTAAGCTCTTTTTCAAATTCATTCATTTCATTGTAGGCTCGTTTCCAGTCATTCTCACTGCAGAAACCTTCCAGACGTTCTACCATCACTCTGCCGTACCAGGTTCTGTCAAAAATAGCGATATGTCCGTCTTTCGGAAGTCTTGTCCAGAAACGCCACAGATAATGTCTGGCCTTCTCATGAGGCTCCGGACTTGCAATAGGATGTACTTCATAACCCCGGGGATCCAAAGCTTCTGTGATACGCTTAATATTTCCGCCCTTTCCCGCTGCATCCCAGCCTTCATAAGTGATGATCACAGGAATCCGTTTCCTGTATAATTTATTATGAAGATCCCCCAGCCTGCTCTGAAGTCTCTTCAGTTCTGCCTTATATTCCTCATCATCTATCATCTTATCATTCAGATCAATATCTTCCAGATGTGGGATCTGCTCAAGAGGAAATACATTCTGAAGGATTGGAACAGAATGTGCCTGGTTCTGCATGGCAACCTCTATGTTACTTACCATTGTCTCCAGGACCTGAAGCTCTGCCCATTTTCTGTCACTGGCATCTATGATATACCATGGTGCGGAAGAAGCATTTGTATCAGAAATATACTGAGAAAATACTCTCTCACATTTTTTGTAATGCTCATTCTGCCATTTGTCAAAATCTGATACCCGCCATTTTGTGTCCTTATGATCCAGAAGTGCTTTCTCACGCCGCTTCTGTTCATCTTTATTAATCTGCATGAAAAATTTCAGCACCAGATAACCATTGTCTGTGAGCTGTCTCTCAAAACGGCGGATACTATTGATCCGCTGTGTGTAACCCTCACCTTCAATCTTGCCGGACAGACAGTCTTTACAGGTCTGCTCCATCCATCCAGAATCCAGAAATGTAAATTTCCCGGCTTCGGGAATCTGTTTAAAATACCGGTACAGGAAAGGATATCTCTGTTCTTCTGCTGTCGGAGCTGACATAGTGGCAACCTTGAAAAAACGCGGATCAATGTTCTTGATAACCTTCCCGATCGTACTGCCCTTCCCGGAAGATCCCCATCCTTCAAAGAGTACGATCACCGGTATCTTATGATCTTTGATCTTCATCTGAAAATCATAGAGCTGGCTTCTTGCTGTCTGAAGACGCATCTTGATTTCTTCTTTTTCCGGCACATGCGCCGGTGTCCAGGTTGTAAGCATTATTGGTCCTCCTTTTATTTATTGATTTCTTTTTCATTGATAAAACATCTCTGATTCAGTTAAGATAATAATAACATGAAAAACGTTTATCGTAAAGGTTGTGAAAACATGAAACCATATGATAAAACCATATAGAAAGACCAAATAATTTCATTTATTCTACAGTTACACTCTTAGCCAGATTTCTTGGTTTATCTACATCCAGACCCTTGGCTACACTGACATAATATCCCAGCAGCTGCAGTGGAATAACTGCCAGTGAAGTTGCAAAGTGTGAATCTGTTTTGGGAATATATACTGTGAAATCCGCTGTATCTTCTATATTGTAGTGTCCGTATGTGGTAAGCCCCATCAGGTATGCACCACGGCTCTTACATTCCACCATATTTGAGACAGTTTTCTCATAAAGATGATCCTGTGTAAGGATACCGATCACCAGAGTTCCATCTTCAATCAGAGAGATCGTACCATGCTTAAGCTCTCCTGCGGCGTATGCTTCTGTATGCACATAGCTAACCTCTTTCATCTTGAGACTACCCTCCAGACTGATGGCATAATCAATGCCACGGCCAATGAAGAAAGCATCTTTTGCATTTGCCTGCTTTGCAGCAAACCACTGGATACGTTCTTTGTCATCCTCGATGATCTTGGCAATCTTATCCGGAAGTGTTTTCAGTTCTGCGATCAGCTCCTGATATTTCTCTTCTGTAAGCTGCTCTCTTACTTTTCCAAACTGTACTGCCAGTGTATAGGCTGCAATAAGCTGAGTGCTGTATGCCTTGGTGGTGGCCACTGAAATCTCCGGACCTGCAAGAGTGTAGAAAACATTGTCCGCCTCTCTGGCAATAGAAGATCCTACTACATTGACGATTCCCAGTGTACGGATACCTCTCTGTTTTGCTTCACGAAGTGCTGCAAGACTGTCTGCAGTCTCTCCTGACTGACTGATAATGATCACAAGTCCGTCTGGATCCAGGATCGGATTTCTGTAACGGAACTCAGATGCCAGTTCTACACGTACCGGGATTCTCGTCAGATCTTCTATTACATACTGAGCTGCCATTCCCACATGGTAAGCAGAACCGCAGGCTACAATGTAGATTTGGCTGATCTTTTTGATCTCGTCCTCTGTAAGGCCTACTTCCGAAAGGTCGATGTTATCGTCCTTAAGTACGGAATTTAAGGTATCGCGGACTGCTTTTGGCTGTTCATGGATTTCCTTCATCATGAAATGCTCGAAGCCTGCTTTTTCTGCTGCCTCTGCATCCCATTCGATCGTTTTAGGCTCTTTCTGGATCTCGTCGCCGTCCAGATTGTAGAAAGTAATCTCCCCTTTTCTGACGCGGGCCATCTCCAGATTTCCAATATAGTATACATTTCTGGTGTATTTCAGGATTGCCGGAACATCAGATGCAATATATGATTCACCATTCTCCACCCCAAGAATCATAGGGCTGTCTTTTCTTGCCACATAGATTTCCCCGGGATAATCCTTAAACATGATTGCAAGCGCATAGGAACCACGGATACGGACCATTGCATGGTTGATGGCATCTACCGGTGTGCCAAGATATTTCTTATAATAATAGTCTACCAGCTTGACAGCCACTTCTGTGTCTGTAGATGAGTAAAACTCATAACCATTGCGGATAAGCTTATCTTTCAGTTCCTGATAGTTTTCAATAATTCCATTATGAACAGCTACCACATTTCCATCATCACTCATGTGAGGATGAGCATTTGTCTCTGAGGGTTCTCCGTGTGTCGCCCATCTGGTATGCCCTATACCACATGTTCCTGGTACGGATTCTCCATCACTGGTCTTGTCTGCAAGAACTTTCAGGCGTCCTTTTGCTTTAATGATCTCTGTATCTCCTTCGCCGTCACGAACTGCAAGCCCTGCCGAGTCATATCCTCTGTATTCAAGCCTGGACAGGCCATATAATAAAATCGGTGCTGCCTGATGATTACCTGTAAATCCTACAATTCCACACATTTAATATTTGTTCCTCCCATACTTCCCCGGAATTTACGGCATTTCAGAAAAATACCATAAATAAAATTTCAGGGGTTTTCTTTGTCATATCGTGTCCCATTGTATCACCATGTTCCATGTATGACAAGAAAATCCCCTGAAACTTTGCTCTCTGTTTTTATGAAAGTACTTTCGGCATCATCCTTATTTTACTTTCTGTTTCTTTACTGTGGACCATCCGCTGTATACTTTTTTACCATTCTCATCGTATCTGAAGGATCTGATCCTGTAATAATATGTTCTTCCTTTTTTCAGTTTTGTGTTTGTATATTTTGTGATTGAACCGGATTTGATCACCGCTGCTCTTACATAGGAATTCGTAGTGCCTGTACGGCGATAGATCTCATATCCTTGTGCTCCTCTGGATTTCTTCCAGGTCAGCATAAGTCTGCCTGCTTTCTTGTTTGAAATACCTGTGATTGATGTTTTTGCAGGTTTTGCAGTCAGATCATCTACAGAATACTCTTCCTGTGTCATCAGAAGAACGGAATTATCCCTTGTTCCATATAATTGCTTTGTAGCCTTATCATATGCAAAATATATATTTGCAGCATCTGTGGCATATGTATATCCTTTGGAAATATTTCCGGAAATCGGAGTATCCAGAAACAGTCCACCGTCTTCGCCAGCTGTTCCATCATCACTATTTGTAATATCTGCCATGTAATATCTGCCATTATTTGCCACAATATTCCACATATGAGGTCCTGCGCCTGTACCACCATTCATCGTACCTGTAACAGTATAGCAGGTGATATCACTGAGGTCACAAAGATACTGAAATGCCTTGGAATAGCCTTCACAGACTACATTGGTGCTGTCATCTCCGTCAAACACATAGATCAGCTGCCACGGATCTCCATATCCGTCCCAGTCTGCTGCCTCATCATTATATGATGTCAGATAACAGATCATTTCTTTGTAACCATACAGCTTCTCTGTTTCTGTATAGCCCTGAAATTCCTTTACGATCAGCTTTGCATTCTCTGCTGCATTTCTGGCAAGCTGTACAATTTTGGCATTTACTGTATATTTACCTGAGGAATAGCTGCTGATCACAGGCATGGATACAGAAATGTTTTTGATCCTTACAGTTGTTCTGTTTCCAACAGTTGTAGTAGTGTAGCTATACTGCCACATGGTATATGCAGTTTTCTCATACCAGTACAATTCATATGGACAGTCTGCCAACAGGCAGTTGATGATCTTCGAAGTATTCAGTGTATTAAAATGCGAAGAAACTTCTTTGTCAAGTGCCTTACCGCTTGCTGTTGTCTGCCAGGTAAGACCGAGATCTGCGCTGATACTAAGCTTGGTTGAACCACCCTTAGCTGCCACTGCGCTGACCTTGCTCTTAAGTTCCTCGTATACTGCCTGCTGTACCCCGCTTAATGCATCCTCTGCCACAGATTTTCCAGGCTGCACAGACAAGTCCTGTCCATACAAGATACCATTCAGATATTCTTCCAGAAGCTGGCTGTTATCCGGAATATTGTCTGCATCAGGTAAGATACTCTCTGTAATAACGTTCGCTTCATCCGAATCCTTTTCATCTGAATCTGATTCATCCGAAACACCAGCCTCTGTATCTGATGTGATCTCCGCACTGTCTGCTGTTTCTGACATTACACCAAGCTCTGCAACATCCTCTGAATCAAATTCACAGACTGTACCATCAGTGAAATCTGCAGCTGCAGCAGGTGATACTGTGATCCCTGCAGCAAGGATCAGACTCATTCCCAGACTTATAAAATTTTTTCTTTTGTACATATCCTGTTTTCTCCTTATCTGCCTCGTTTATACTATTACAATACTTGATTTTGGCAGATAAAACAAGACATATTTTATAATCCACGCTCCCCTGCAAGATAACATAAATCTGCAAGACGTTCATATTTCGTCTGCATGCAGGCAATATAATCGTCCAGAAATCTTCTTACCTGATATGAAATATCCAGTCTGTCATATCTACGTTCAAATTCTCTCAGATCATTGTTATCCTGTCCGATATACTTATCTGCTGCACTTAACTTTTCTTTTAATCCTAAAAGTTTCTCATCATAGTCGCCGGTCAGTTCCATTTCACATAATTCATTCATTTTATTCATCTTATTTGTCTCCCTATTATCTTTTTTATATCTGCAGTAACCCTGTTACTGTTTACACGTCATTATCTTGAAATACATTATGCTGCAATCCTGAAAGCAGAACAAGCAGCTGCATATTCTCGGATTTTGTAAGATACAGGCAGTGTGTGCTGTGTTATGTAAGCCTGCATTTTATATCCAAAAACAGAATTTTTCATTATATAATGTCGTGTTTTATCCTTTGTGTGTGTGTTGTGTTATTAATGTAGTCGTACGATACATGTTTTTGTCTTATTACAGTTCTAATTGTAAGGTTATTTTAAAAAAAAGTCAATTCAATAAGTACGACACTTTATGATATGTTTCGACATTTATTACTGTTCACTCCGTTCTCAGTAACGTAGCCAAAATTCATTCCAGATTGCCTGCGGCAATGGAATTTTGGCTTGTATGTCTCGGGATTTTGGCATATTCATGCCAAAACACCTCGCGGGATAGTGATGTGTGAACAGTAACCGACATTTATCTGAAACATATCATAAAACAGCTGTTGTTCACCATTTAATGATGTGGAAACAACAGCTGTTTTTTTATGTATTGCGGATGATTCTGTTCAGTTTTATAAAATCTATCACTGCCTTCTCTCCGATCTTGGAGATCTTCTTCATATTGATAGAATTAACCCCTCCCTGACGGGGACGAAATGTAACAGGCAGGTATTTAATGCTGCAGCCTTTTTTCTTATAGATAACTGCCAGAAGCACATTTGAAAGATTAAAATCCTTCGGCACCAGGCTGATATACCTGCCCATAGTCTCTGCCTTCATAAGTCGGTATGGAGTATTGGCATCTGTCAGGTTTACCCCAAAGCAGATACGAATGACCATTTTCAGTGTTTTTGTCACAAAAATACGGGATATTCCGTCTTGTCGTTCTTTTCTCCAGCCGATGACCATATCGTATTTCTGCCTGCGGTCCCAGAATGGTTCAAATTCCTCTGGGAGTGTCTGTCCATCTGAATCTGTCTGAAAAATATAATCTGCTCCATTTTTCATTGCATATTTATATCCATAAAGTACAGTTGCTCCGTGACCACCGTTGGACTTTGTCAGTGGTATAAGAAACGGACGTGTTTCAGCGCAATGCTTTAATTTCTCATATGTAAGGTCCTTACTCCCATCATCAATAACAACCAGTCGTGACTGACCATTTGCATTATGCTTCTCTATAATGGGATACCAGTCATCAATAACCTGCTCTATATTATCCTGTTCGTTATATGCAGGGATAACAATGTATAGCTTATCCATCTCTATCTCCTTTAGATGATTAATATCCCCATTATAGCATACCTATACATTAAATAGTATTACATACTTTATATTTTGCTCCAGCTGTTTTATTTCAACTGATTCCTTTCGACTATTTTATTTCAACTATTTCATTCCAGATCATCTGAAACAGTGGAAATTTCTGCCAGAATTCTCAGATCCCTTGCAAGGCAGAGAAGCTTTTTATTTGCAGCATTCATAGTTCCGAAATCTTTCAGCGGACAGATAACCTTCTGACACTGTTTCATCACATCAGCTGCCCTGTTACAGGAATCCTGAGAAACACATTCAAAGGGCTTCTCTGTGATCACCTGCTCTGCAAGGACACTTGCTACCTGATAGTCAACATCATTGGTGTGAAGTACTCCTGCTGCAAAGGGGATACCCTGACGCTGTAATTTTCGATAATACGGGATACCACTTCCGTTTCCACCAATCACAAATACCCTGGGAGAACCCTTGGGCGGTTCCATTTCCACACACCCAAAGGCTGCATTATAGCTTCCACGAGTGATACTGTACAGGTTTCGAATATATTCCGAGGTAAAAATCTCTTCAGGTGCACCATATTTTTCTATATATTCTCCATGAACACAGATTACCTTATCAGAGACCTTCTGTGCCAGATCCAGTTCATGCAGGGACATGATCACTGTAAGCTGATGATCCAGTACCATCTGTTTCAAAATAGTAAGAAGCTCCAGTTTATGACGGATGTCCAGGAAAGAGGTTGGTTCATCCAGCACAATGATCTCCGGTTCCTGACAGATCGCACGTGCAAGAAGAATACGCTGTCTCTGTCCATCACTGATAGCTGTAAAATCTCTGTCCTTTAAGTCCCAGGCATGGACTGTTTCCATGGATTTTCTTACCTTTGCCCTGTCTTCTGCAGAAAGAATCCCCAGGGTACCTGTATATGGATATCGTCCTGTTGCTACAATATCCTCGCAGGTCATCAGCTCCGGCCTCATACGCTCTGTAAGAACCACCGCCAGTTTCTGGGAAACCTCTTTATTTGACATCTTTGCCATAGTCTGTTTATCCAGATAAACAGTTCCGCTGATAGTAGCAAGCTGTCTGGTGATACTCTTAAGAATTGTTGATTTTCCGGCTCCATTAGGGCCAATAAGGGTGAGGATTTCCCCCTTTTTCAGCTGTATATTGATTTCTCTTATCAGTGGTTTTCCATCGTATCCTACTGCCAGCTGTTCTGTACGAAAGAAATACTGCTGTTCTGTATTTTTATTTTCTGTTTTTGTTTCTGTTACTTTTCCTGACATATCTTCTCCTGACTGTTATCCTGCTGTTTTACCACAAAGACTACCTACACTCTCTGTTGTCTGCGTATCATAATATAGATTACAACCGGTGCGCCAAACACAGCGGTCACTGAACTGATACTGAGCTCTGTAGGTGCAAATACAGTTCTGGCGATCAGATCACAAAAAAGACAGAACACTGCACCACCCAGAAAACATGCCGGGATCACAAGAAGCGGTCTGGCTGTTTTGAGCAGACTTTTTACAATGTGGGGAACTGCAATTCCCACAAAAGAAATAGGACCTGCAAAAGCTGTTACACATGCTGAAAGAATGCTGGAAAGCAGGATAAGGGCAATACGGAACAGTTTGATATTTACTCCCATGTTCTGGGCATAGACTTCGCCCAGCTGATATGCTCCGATTGGTTTGGACATAAAAAATACGATCACCATTGTGATCAGCACCACTGCTGTCATTACCTGTACATTGCCCCATGACATTCCCGAAAAGCTTCCAAGAGACCAGTTATGAAGATTAACGATATTGGAATCATCTGCAAATGTTACTACAAAATCCGTAACAGCGGAACAGATATAGCCGATCATAACGCCGCTGATAACAAGCATTGACATATTGTGTACTTTCTTTGCGACCAGCAGGACAAATCCCATTGAAATCATGGAACCTATAAACGCAGCAATGATCATGGCTGCAGAGCCCATTGAAATTGATCTGCTCAGGAAGAATATCATCAGCAATGCTACTACCAGCTTTGCTCCTGAAGAAATTCCAAGTACAAACGGACCTGCGATAGGGTTGTTAAAAAATGTCTGAAGGAGAAATCCTGATACAGAAAGTGCTCCTCCCAGAATGATCACTGCCAGAATCCTTGGAAGGCGGATTTCCCATATGATATTATACGAAGTTGTATCTCCCTGACGTCTGAAAATAATATTCATGATCTCACTTACTGAGAGATGAATGCTTCCGGCATTTACATTCCAGATGAACAAGATCACCAGTAATACTGCCAGTATAAGAAATGCCAGCCAGTATCTGGCTGCACGTTTTTTATTATCCATGTTCTTTATTCCTTTTTTCCGGTTAAATTCTGTTTTTCATCATTCAACTGAAGCAGGGATATTCCCTGCTTCAGTCATAAATATTTCTGTATTACATTTTTACTTTAGCTTATGCATATATGAAAGTTCATCCAATGAATCATCATCTGTAGTAAGGATTGTATGGATATCTTCAATCATGGTTCCAAGCCCTGTTGTCTCCTGGAAAAGATTCTTACCTGTGCACCATACATTTCCATCCTTCACTGCCTTAAAATCTGCCAGCAGATTACTCTTTGCCAGAAGCTCATCGATAGTAGAAAGTTCTCCGTCAATAGTGCTGTTGTAGATAATATAATCTGCATCTTTTGCCTTTGCATAAAATTCTTCCATCTGCATATTCATGGTAGACAGAGCATTATCACTCTCACCTGTATCTTCCGGAACATATTTGCCGCCTGCAAGTTCGATCATATTAGACACATAATCATTACTCTTACGCACATTGACTGCTCCTGTAGAGTTGATATAAAAGAATGCCACAGTCTTTCCTGTATCTTTATCATCCGATGTAAGTACTTTATCAAGCTTGTCCGTCTGTTCCTTAAAAACTTTCTCTGCTTCATCTTCTTTTCCAAGAAGAACTGCATAAAGCTTCATCCACTCAGTTCTGCCAAGAGGATGGCTCTCATAGCTGGAGCGTTCTACCATTACCGGAATACCAAACTGCTCCAGTTTCTCTTCTACTTCCGGATTGTGATGGATCATAGTTGATTCTATAGCCAGATTACATCCTTCATTTAGGATCAGTTCATAATCCGGGGCATTGTATTTACCTGCATAGATCATCTTTCCGGATTCCATGGCATCTTTGGCTTCCTGGATATACCATCCACTCTCCTTGGTTCCTGAAAGCCGGATACTGTCTATACCGCCAATGGCCCTGAAAAGATCCATGGCAGATGTTGCTACCAGATAAATATTATCCAGTGGCTGCTGAAGAACTGTGATATCTTTATCCAGCCCTTCCGGAGCTTTCTTTCCATCCGGAACGATCAGGAACTGTCCCTCCTGGTTAATAGTGATCAGCGCATAACCATCTTTATAGTAATCTACACTGAATTCTTCTGCATAGGAAAGCTCCATGCTGTGATCATAAGTAAGCCCCTGGATCTCCGCATGAATTCCTTCATTATCTTTATCTGCCGCATGCACTGTGGAAGCAACACATACGCAGATAAAAAATAATACTGCTGCCAGAAAACCGTATAATAATGTTTTCCGGAGATTTGTGATTGAACTTTTTATTTTCATGTTTTCTTTTATTTTTCTTTCTGATATTTTTCTATCTGATATTTTTCCTTTACAGTTTCTTACAGCTGAATATTATTTTGCTTCTTTATCAGATGTTTCTGCCTCTTTAACAGTGGAAGAATCAAAATTTAAGGTATAGTCAATCTCGTGAGGCTCACTCATTGCGACTGTATCTGCTGTTACATCCATTTCCGCGTCAAATACAGAGACAAGGATTTCGAAGGTGGAATTTCCGTCTTTATTGACAGGTTCATATTTCTCACCGTCTACCAGCATATAGTCATAGTTGGGGCTGCTCCACACAATCGTTGCTGTAGCTTTATCACCTTCTACTTTGATCGCAGCCGGAGATTCAACTGTTGCTTTACCTGAACCGCCTGTGAGTGTTACTTCCATAGTATAGTCACCATCTTCAAGTTTTAAATCTGCCAGTGACTTGCCTTTGCTGTCTTTATCATCTGATCCTGCATCAGCATCTTCAGATTTTACAGGATTCTTCACACTTACTTTATGGTCGTACCATTTGCCTTTTTTTCCAAGAAGGGCTACGTCAAATTCCTCATCAATTGAAGGTACCGGAATATCAAATCCGTATACTTCCTCGCTCATTCCATCACTGTATGTAACAGTATCTGTAGTTGGCTCAAGTAACTCTGCTCCGTCTTTCTTTGCATCTTCTGCTTTTCCTGCAAAAAGATTTACGATCTTTTTGGATGCAAGACTTACATGAATAGTCATCTTTCCATCTTTCACTGTAAGAGTACCTTTGCCGTCATTTGCTTCATTTACATGGAACATTCCACTGTCTGTATCAAACTCTGCAGTGTAGGTACCATCCTCCAGTGTGTCACTTTCAGATGTGTCTGCATTCTTATCATCTGCAGCTTCTGTATCAGTGTCTTTGGTATCTTCTTTGTCAGCGCTTTCTTCTGTTGCTGTATCAGCATCTGTTTCTGCAAGTACAGGACTTGTACCGATAAGTGCTGCTGAAATGGTAAGTGCTGACATTAATAATGTAAATGAACGTTTTTTCATGATAATATTGCTCCTTTATCTTAAAATTTTATTTTTTATTTAATCAGTCAGAATCAGACATATATTTTCTGCTCTGGCAGATATACTATAGGATAAAAAATTCTCATTCTTTCTTATCATATAATATATCTGCCCGGGAACTTTTACAAGCTCTCCGGGCAGTTTTTTCGTCTGGACAATATAATTTAGGGTTACTGTTCACTCTGTGCACAGCAACTGTTTTCTGAAATATTATTCAGCATCAGCCTCTGCTGCATCATCTGTTGCCTCTTCTGCTGCTGTGTCATCTGATGCTTCGTCTGTTGTCTCTTCTGCTGCATCATCTGCTGTTCCAAGAGAGTCGATTGCTGCTTTTGTATGAGCTACATAGAGATCTTCTACTGCTGCAATTCTTCCAAGACCGGAAATCTGGCTGTCAACGCTGTCGAAAGCGCCGGAAGCTTCGAACTGGGATTTCCAGGAATCATCGTCATCGCCTGCCATATCATTGTTAGCATGGTCACCTGCAACAACCATCAGAGGACGAAGGATTACATTCTTAAATCCTGCTTCTTTTACTTTCTCAATAACTGCTTCACATGCTGTATCTTCCGGTTCACCTTCTACAGTACCGATGAATGCGTTTGTAAATCCAAGGTCATCCATCTGTGTCTGCATCTGGTTGTATGTTACATTAGCTGTATGGGATGTACCATGTCCCATGAATACGAATGCTGTACCAGCATCTGCTGCTGCCTTCATATCATCGAATCCAGCTTCTTTGCATGCTTCATCTGTGATTGCCTGTGCAACAGCTTTCTTGTCATCATTGATCACTGTAGCATCCTCACCTACTTCACCCAGCATTGGCTCTGCGATCGCTACAGATTCAAATTTATCCTTATATGCATCGATAGCTTCTACCATCTCATCATATTCTGCACCATGCATCAGATGTGTAGGCTGTACAACAAGGTTCTTAACACCGTTATCTACTGCACGGTCAAGTGCCTGCTGCATGTTATCAATTGTCTCACCATCTCTTGCCTGTACGTGGTTGATGATGATCTGTGCTGTAAATGCACGTCTTACTGACCAGTCCGGATATGCTGCTGCAAGAGCATCCTCGATTCCTTTGATATCCTCTGCACGGCTGTCATTGAAGGATGTACCAAAGCTTACTACAAGAAGTTCGTTTTCACCGATCTCATCCTGGTTGCGCGGATCATCTTTGGAAGCATCACCTGTGTCAAGTCCAAAATACTCAGGGCTTGCCTCTTCACCTTCTACCAGTTCCTTCTGAGCATCTGTCAGATTGTCCCATGCTTCTTTTGCTGCTTTGCAGTCTTCATCTGTTGTGTCTGTTCTCTCCTGAACATAAATCTTGTCGATGAGTGCTGCTACTTCATCTGCTGCTTTCTGATCATCATCAGAAGCTTCTTCGGTGTCTGCTGCTTCTGCATCGTCAGCTGTTTCTTCGGTGTCTGCTGTCTCTTCTGTTGCTGTGTCATCAGAAGCAAAAGCTACTGCACCTGTTGCTGCTGTCATGGAGCAGGTCATAGATACTGCAAGTAATAAAGCTAACATAGATTTTCTTTTCATTGTGTTTTCCTCTTTTATTTCTTGTATTTCCGGACAATTGTATGCACAAAAAAAGGCAGCTGCACATTCTGCAGCTACCGCTTTCCCATAAATACATGGTTTATATAAATCAGATATGATCGTAACTCCCGGTATTATCTGATTCTTTTAATAAAAGAGCTATGTATCGTTATGAGAATACAGGTTCTGTATACCGCAGACCTCCAATTCCACGCCAAGGCAGTTCTCCTGACTTCGATCATCGCCGCTTCCACCTTCCCGGTTTCCCAGTGGTTTCTGAAAGACAACTCCCATACACAGTGACGGTATCGTTCCGGATTCTCACCGGATTCTCTTTTGCGCATCAGACATGATGCAACCTTTGCGTTATAACATTGCACATATTCAATTCGGATACTCTTTTTTTATCACATTTTACAAAAAATGTCAATACAATTTATACATATTTCAAATTAATGTTTGGCATCATGCAGAAAATTTCACTGATTCGCTTACATTACCTGCCGTTTTTGCCGCTATATTTCATGTTTTCATTGCAAAAAGCAGTAACTGTCGCGCATATGCCTGGATATTTATTCTGCTTCTGTCAGAGTTTTAAAGAAACAGGTTTTATTTCCTGTGTGACAGGCTGCACCGATCTGCTCTACTTTTGCAAGTATGGTGTCATTGTCACAGTCCAGCGTAAGAGATCTTACGAACTGCAAATGTCCTGATGTAAGGCCCTTTGTCCAGAGTTCGTTGCGGCTTCTGCTCCAGTAGGTCATTTTGCCGGTTTCAAGAGTGGTATTGAAGGCTTCTTCATTCATGTATGCAAGCATAAGGACTTCATCTGTGTGACAGTCCTGGACGATCACAGGTACCATTCCATCGCTGTTCAATTTAAAATCAGACCAGGAAATACTGCTTTTTAAATTTGCTGTGTTTTCCATTCTTTTCTCCTTTAAGAATACCCCGGATATCTGATACAGACTCCGGCATTTCTGAATTTTACAGGCTTCCTTTTGTGGAAAGCACGTCTGTGATTCTTGGGTCATAGGATGTGGCTGCATCCAGTGCTTTGGCAAAGCTCTTGAACATGGCTTCAGCTACATGGTGATTGTTTCCTCCTGTCAGTACCTTAATATGAAGGTTCATTCCACAGGAATAGGAAATGGCATAGAAAAATTCCTTTACCATTTCTGTTGACATATCACCGATCTTGTCTGTGGTAAATTCTACATCCCATGAGAAATATGGTCTCCCAGACAGATCAATGGCACACAGCACCAATGATTCATCCATTGGAAGAATACAGCTGCCGTAACGTCTGATTCCTTTTTTGTCACCGATGGCTTCTTTTAATGCAGTTCCAAGAACGATACCCGTATCCTCTATAGTGTGATGGTCATCTACCTGGAGGTCTCCATGGACTCTGACACTGAGGTCAAAAAGTCCATGGCGGGTAAATCCATCCAGCATGTGGTCAAAGAATCCCACACCTGTCTCAATATCAGAATATCCTGTTCCGTCAAGATTTATCTTTAATTTGATTTCTGTTTCTTTTGTATTTCTTTCTGCTGAGGCTTCTCTTGCCATATTTCATTCCCCGTTCTGTTTATATTTTCCGTACAATTCACAGGTTTTTTATATTTTCCGTTATTTATTCCTCATCCTCAAAACGTACTGCAATGGAGTTTGCATGTGCAGTGAGCTGTTCGGATGTTGCAAACTGCACAATATCTTTGTGGATATTTCGCAGTGCTGCCTTTGAATAATATACAATACTTGATTTCTTAATAAAATCATCTACAGAAAGTGCAGAAAAGAACTTGGCTGTTCCATTTGTTGGAAGCACATGATTCGGACCTGCAAAATAATCACCCAGTGGCTCAGAGCTGTATTCTCCGATAAAGATCGCACCTGCATTCTTTACCTTCATCATATCTTCAAATGGGTTGGCTGTAACGATCTCCATATGCTCCGGTGCAATCTCATTTGCAGCTTCAATAGCTTCATCCATATCCTCTGCGATGAGGATATAGCCAAAGTTATCCAGAGATTTCTGTATGATCTCTTTTCTGGAGAGAACTTCTACAAAACCTTTTACTTCTTCCTCTACCTTTGCTGCAAATTCTTCGCTTGTAGTGATAAGGATCGCACATGCAAGCTCATCATGCTCTGCCTGCGAAAGAAGGTCTGCTGCCACAAAGTGAGGGTTTGCTGTCTCATCTGCAAGCACAAGGATCTCACTTGGTCCTGCAATGGAATCAATGCTTACATATCCGTATACTGCTTTCTTTGCAAGTGCTACAAAAATATTGCCGGGACCTACGATCTTATCCACCTTGGGGATACTCTCTGTTCCAAAAGCAAGAGCACCGACTGCCTGTGCACCGCCCACTTTGTAGATTTCATCTGCACCTGCCTCTTTTGCTGCCACCAGTGTGGAGGCACATACTCTGCCATCCTTTCCCGGAGGTGTTGTCATAACAATATGTGGCACTCCTGCCACCTTTGCAGGTACAATATTCATAAGCACAGAAGAAGGATAAACTGCCTTTCCCCCCGGTACATAGACACCTACACGGTTTAATGGTGTCACTTTCTGACCAAGCATAGTTCCGTCTGTCTCACTTGTAAACCAGCTGTTCTGTATCTGTTTCTCATGATATTTGCGGATATTTACCAGTGCTTTGCGGATAACGCTAAGAAGTGCCGGATCGATCTGCGCATAGGCTTCTTCAATCTCTGCCTCTGTGACACGGATGGTTTCTTTTGTCACATCTGCCTTATCAAATTCTTTTGTATAAGCAAAGAGTGCTTCGTCGCCTTCGTTCTTAACTCTGTCAAGGATCTGAGCAACTGTTGCTTCAAATTTCCCGTAATTATTAGGGCTTCTTTTCAACAGATTCTCAAGGATATCCTTTGTGGATTCTTTTGTCAGTTTTACTGTACGCATCTCTACATCTCCTCCTGCAGAACTCTTCTTAAGTCTTCAATAAGTTTACGGATCCTTTCGTTCTCCATCTTCATGCTCACCTGGTTGACTACCATTCTGGCTGATAACGGGCACACCTCTTCCAATACTTTCAGTCCGTTTTCTTTCAATGTGCTTCCGGTCTCTACGATATCTACGATTACTTCGGACAGTCCAACGATTGGCGCCAGCTCAATAGATCCATTTAATTTGATCAGGTCTACTGTCTGATGTTTTCTGTTAAAAAAGTAGTCTTTTGCAATATTGGGATATTTTGTTGCCACACGGATCAGCTGGTTATTCTCCAGAACCTTTCTGGCACTCTCAGGTCCGCAGACACACATTTTACATTTTCCAAATCCAAGATCCATAACCTCATAAAGCTTACGACCTTCTTCCAGTATAGTATCTTTTCCTACAATTCCAATATCTGCTGCTCCATATTCTACATATGTGGGAACATCCGGGCCCTTTGCAAGGAAAAATTTCATCTTTAATTCTTCATTGACAAAAATCAGTTTACGGGAATTTTTATCTTTCATCTCTTCGCAGGTGATCCCTGCTTTTTCAAATATTTCCATTGTTTTGTTGGCAAGTCTGCCTTTTGTCAGGGCAACTGTCAGGTATCTCATGGCTTATCTGGCCTCCTTTTTCAAACGTAATGCCACACTTCTGCCTTCTGCGCGAAGCTTCTGCGCTTCTTTGATAGCTTCTGCACGATCCTGCGACTCGTACTCAATCACTTCCGGCTTCTCTTCCTTCTCAGAAAGAAGCTTCTGGCTGGAAAGCGCAAGAAGGAGATTGTCTACTTCAATTGCAAAACCAATAGATGCTGCCGGTTTGCCAAAGTGTTTCATCAGACCATTATAACGGCCACCCTTGATCATAGGCTCACCTGTTCCATAAGTATATGCCTGGAAAATAATCCCTGTATAGTACTGATATTTGCTGAGCATTCCAAAGTCAAAAGAAATATATTTCTCATATCCATAATTCTTCATGATCTCATAGATCTCTTCCAGTCTGGAAACAGCATCCAGCGCGCAGGCATTATTTGTCAGTTTTCTTGCCTTCTTTAAAACTTCTTCTGATCCAAACATCTGCGGAATTTCAACAAAAGACTTTCCTATACTTTCCTTAAGCTTCTGATCTGCTACAAATTCCTCTACTCCAAATGAATTTTTCTGGGAGATCAGAGTACGGAGACGTTCTTCTGCTTCAGAACTAAGTTCTGCTTCTTTTAATAAAGATTTAAAATAATCTACCTGCCCCACACTGACCTGAAATTCAGTCAGACCTGCTGCAAGGAGAGATTCTACTGTCATTGCAAGAAGCTCTGCATCTGCATCTGCTGATTCATCCCCTATCCTCTCTACGCCCATCTGTGTGGTCTCTTTGAGATGACCTCTGTAACTGGAGTTATTTATAAATGTATTTCCTGTATAACAAAGACTTACAGGCTCTCTATCAGGCGAAAAATAGGTTGCACAGGCTCTGGATACAGACGGAGTAAAGTCTGGTCTGAGTACCAGGGTGTTGCCTTCTCTGTCAAAGAATTTATAGAGCTCTTTGGACGGGATAGTTCCTACTTTGCTGCTGAACACTTCGAAGTATTCAAATGTAGGAGTTTCTATGTCTTCATATCCATACTGATGGAAGACGCGATGGATTTTCTCCTGTACCTTTCTTTTCTGGCTGCATTCGCCGTTGTAGATGTCTCTTACACCTTCCGGGGTGTGAAAAATACGCTGCAT
>CAKSAW010000007.1 GCA_934437695.1 uncultured Blautia sp.
ATGTAAAGAATTTTCGAGAATCGTATGTGTTTCACTGTTTAGTTATCAAGGTTGTCTGTCTTTCGACAGCTTGTTTATTTTATCATGTTGTTTTCGACTTGTCAAGAACTTTTTTAAGTTTTTTCAAATCTTTTTTCAACTGATTTGCTGTTCGTTGACAGCTTGTTTACTTTATCATAGTTTCAAGTGTTTGTCAACATCTTTTTTTGTTTGTTTTTTATTTTTTCAAAAAAACAAAACGGAGAAGGAGGGATTTGAACCCTCGCGCCGCGTTAGCGACCTATACCCTTAGCAGGGGCACCTCTTCGGCCTCTTGAGTACTTCTCCAGACTCCGAACTAATAGTTCATTATTAAATTCGAATGCGCTTTTTCACAAGTGCATGTGTTATTATATGCAAAAAAACCTGTTTTGTCAACAGGTTTTTTTACTTTTTTTCATATTTTTTATTTTTCACTGCAAAAAGGCTTTTTATGAAGTATACTGCGCTATTGTTTCTTCAATACGCCTTTTTACTTCTTCCGCAATTTCTGTTGTCTTCATATCTTTATACTCTTCATAATATATAGGCTCCAGAAAATGCACCTGTACTGTAAGTTTTTTAATTGATCCCGTATCAAATGCTTTATAGGAATCAATCAGCGCTACAGGCACGATCGGACACTTTGACTTGGTTGCTGCTTTAAAACTTCCACCTTTAAATTCCTGCGGATGATTGCCATCCCTGCTTCTGGTCCCCTCTGCAAAAATCAGATAGTTTCGTCCTGCCCTTACTTCTTTGATAACATTAATGATCACCTGCATGGACTGTTTAACGTCCTCTCTGTCGATCATAAAAGCTTTCATACATGCAAATACATATTTCAGAAATGGTACATTGGTCAGTTCTTTCTTGGCAACTACAGAAAAAGGTACCGGACATACCTGCATAACTGCCAAAACATCAAACATCCCCTGATGATTTGGAAAGAACATAAATCCATTCTCCTTCGGAATATTCTCAATCCCATGGCCATCGATCACCAGGTTGCCACCACGCACTGCTCTGTTATCTATATATTTAAGAAGCTTATATCTCTGTTCTTCGCTGTAATCATCCACATGTGATGCATACCAGCTTAATTTGAACCATCCATATGGAACAAAAAAGAGATTTCTAAATACCATCAGTAATATTCTTTTCATTTTTTGTCCTCGATATATTATGATCCTATTTTTTCCGAAATTTTGTCTTCATATCCCGGATTTTTTTTGATAAATGTATCATATTCTTTACTATATGTTTTGTAGGTATCTGTTTTCATGAACTTAGCATAAGCAGCTGCTGCCTCACTTCTCATATCATCTGTGATCTGCGACGGTGCCATAATATAATAGTCCTTATCCTTTTTACCTGTCATATAGGTTCCCACACAGGGATACTCCTGATCATCCTCCAGAATCAGATTATATGTGATATATACATATGTATACTTATCATTCTCTAAAAGACTGTCACATTTCTGAACAGATACTTTCTTTGGATTATGTGCCTCAAAATATTTGAGTGTTGCTGTGATCTCTGTCTGAAGATCTGCTTCTGTATTGTCCTTCTGGTTATAACAGTCTTTTACTTTCTTTTCTTTCCCATCAACATAGGACTGAATCAGTTCCTCTGTTACTTTCTCCGGTGATTTATGGCTTACACCTCCACATCCTGCTGCGCAGAGTGTCAGTAATACCAACACTCCGACTGCAAGATATCTATACCATCTCTTCATGGTTATTCCTCTTCTCCTCTGTTCTCACCCTGTGTATCCTGATCTGCTGTCTGAGCAGCTTCTGTTGTTTCTGCACTGTCTGCTGTTTCCACTTCCCCAGACTGTACATTTGTATCTTTTTCTTCTTTATCTCTTACTTTGGCTACACTGGCTACAGTGACACCATCTGTAAGGTTGATCAGTTTTACACCTGATGTGATTCTTCCAAGAATTGAAATATCAGAGCATGCAATTCTGATGATAATTCCCTCAGTAGTGATCAGCATTACTTCATTATCTTCATTTACAGCTCTTGCACCAATTACATCACCTGTTTTCTCAGTGATCTTATAACATTTCACACCTTTACCACCACGGTTCTGACAGGTAAACTCACCCATAGAAGTACGTTTACCCATACCATTTGCAGATACGATCAACAGACAGTCTCCCTGAGAGTTCAGCTGCATTGCTACAATTTCATCTCCATCGTCAAGATTCATACCGCGTACACCCATAGAAGTTCTGCCGGTACTTCTTACATCTGTTTCTTTAAAACGGATACACATACCGTCTTTTGTAACCAGGATCACGTCTTTCTTATCATCTGTAAGCTTCACTTCAATCAGCTCATCATCATCACGTAAAGTAATTGCTGCCAGTCCATTCTTACGCACATTTGCATAGTCATTGACAGGAGTCTTCTTTACAAGACCATTCTTTGTAGCCATCATCAGATACTTTCCATCTTCAAACTTGCGAAGCGGGATCACTGCTGTAATAAATTCACCTGGCATAAGCTGTAATAGATTGATGATCGCAGTTCCTCTTGCAGTACGCCCTGCCTCCGGGATCTCATATGCTTTCAGACGATATACACGACCAGTGTTTGTAAAGAACATCAGATAATGATGGGTAGTTGTCATCAGAAGCTCTTCGATATAGTCATCCTCCAAAGTCTGCATTCCCTTGATCCCTCTTCCGCCTCTGTTCTGGCTTCTGAAATTATCAACTGTCATTCTCTTAATGTATCCAAGCTTAGTCATTGTAATTACTGTATTTTCTCTTGGGATCAGATCCTCTGTAGAAATATCGTATACGTCATATCCGATAGAAGTCTTTCTGTCATCTCCATACTTCTCAGCAATTGCAAGGATTTCCTCACGGATCACACGAAGCAGAAGGTTTCTGTCTGCAAGAATAGCCTCATACTTGCGGATTTTTTCCATTAAGTCAGCATATTCTGCCTCCAGTTTTGCTCTTTCCAGACCGGTCAGAGCACGCAGACGCATATCTACGATTGCCTGTGCCTGAATATCCGTTAATTCAAAACGATCCATTAATTCCTGTTTTGCGATCTGCACATTCTGAGAAGCTCTGATAATACGGATCACTTCGTCAATATTATCCAGTGCTTTCAGCAGACCTTCCAAAATATGGGCACGTTCTCTTGCTTTATTCAGATCATATTTCGTTCTTCTTGTCACTACATCTTCCTGATGAGCCAGATAATACTCCAACATCTGTTTCAGGTTTAATACCTTTGGTTCAAGGCTTCCGTTATTTGGAATAAGAGAAAGCATATTTACTCCAAAAGTATCCTGCAGCTGTGTATGCTTGTACAATAAATTCAGAACTACATTTGCATTTGCATCTTTTCTGAGATCAATGCATATTCTCATACCCTCACGGCTGGAATGGTCATTCAGATCTGTAATTCCATCAATCTTTTTATCTCTTACAAGTTCTGCAATCTTTGAGATCAGACGTGCTTTATTCACAAGATATGGAAGCTCTGTAACAATAATCCTGGACTTTCCATTTGGAAGAGTTTCAATATTTGTCACTGCGCGTACACGGATCTTACCACGTCCTGTTCTATATGCCTCTTCAATCCCTCTTCTGCCAAGAATCGTAGCACCAGTAGGAAAATCAGGACCTTTTACAATATCCAGGATTTCTTCCATTGTTGTTTCACGCTGTTCTTCGATAGTGTTATCTATAATCTTAACAACAGCATCCACAACCTCCTTCAGATTATGAGGCGGAATATTGGTCGCCATACCTACTGCAATACCGGAAGTTCCGTTTACCAGAAGATTTGGGTAGCGGGATGGCAATACAACAGGTTCTCTTTCTGTTTCATCAAAGTTTGGCTGAAAGTCAACCGTATCTTTGTTGATATCAGCCAGCATTTCCATGGAAATCTTGCTCAGACGTGCCTCTGTGTATCGCATGGCTGCTGCCCCGTCACCATCCACAGAGCCAAAATTTCCATGTCCATCTACCAGCGGGTATCTGGTGGACCATTCCTGTGCCATATTTACAAGTGCCCCGTAAATAGAACTGTCACCATGTGGGTGATATTTACCCATTGTATCACCGACAATACGCGCACATTTACGATGCGGTTTGTCAGGACCATTATTCAGTTCTATCATGGAATACAATACACGTCGCTGAACCGGTTTCAGACCATCTCTTACATCAGGCAGTGCTCTGGAAGCGATAACGCTCATGGCATAGTCAATATAAGAGTCCTTCATGGTCTTTTCCAGATCCACCTCGTGGACTTTGTCAAAAATATTATCTTCCATTTATCTATTCTCCCTATTATCAGATATCCAGATTCTTTACAAATCTTGCATTCTCTTCAATAAATTCACGTCTCGGCTCTACTTTGTCACCCATCAGTGTAGTAAATGTCAGGTCAATCTCAGAAGTTGCTGCCTCATCCATAGTAACTCTGAGCAGAACTCGTTTCTCAGGATCCATTGTTGTCTCCCAGAGCTGGTCTGCATCCATCTCTCCAAGACCTTTATAACGCTGGATCTTGTTATTTCCGTCACGTCCGATCTCCGTCAGTATCTGATTCAGTTCATCATCATCGTATGCATACCATACCTTCTTATTCTTCTCAACCTTGTATAATGGTGGCTGGGCAAGATATACATATCCCTGTTTGATAAGCTCCGGCATAAAACGGTACAGGAATGTCAAAAGAAGGGTTGCAATATGAGCACCGTCAACATCGGCATCAGTCATAATAATGATCTTATGATAACGAAGCTTGCTGATATCGAAATCTTCATGGATTCCTGTTCCGAAAGCAGTGATCATAGCTTTGATCTCAGCATTTGCATAAATCTTATCCAGACGTGCCTTCTCTACATTCAGTATCTTACCTCTCAGAGGCAGGATGGCCTGTGTCACACGATTTCTGGCAGTCTTTGCTGAGCCACCGGCAGAATCTCCCTCTACGATATAAATCTCACAGTTCTCAGGATTTTTATCTGAGCAGTCTGCAAGTTTTCCCGGAAGTGACATATTATCCAGAGCGGACTTTCTTCTGGTCAGATCACGGGCTTTACGGGCAGCTTCACGGGCTCTCTGTGCAAGAACAGATTTCTCTACAGTAGTTTTTGCCACTGTCGGGTTCTGCTCCAGGAAGATTTCAAGCTGTTTGCTTACCACGCTGTCAACAGCACCTCTTGCCTCGCTGTTTCCAAGTTTCTGTTTTGTCTGGCCCTCAAACTGAGGATTCTCAATCTTAACACTGACGATTGCAGTCAGGCCCTCACGGATATCATCACCACTTAAATTAGGTTCGCTGTCTTTGAGAAGCTTGTTCTTTCTTGCATAGTCATTAAAAGTCTTAGTCAGAGCATTTCTGAAGCCAACGATATGAGTACCACCTTCCGGTGTATTTATATTATTTACAAAACCATAACAGTTCTCTGTATAAGAATCATTATGCTGCATGGCAACTTCTACAGATACACCATTCTGATTTCCTTCACAGTAAATGATCTCCGGATAAAGAGCTTCTTTGCTTCTGTTCAGATAGCTTACAAATTCGCAGATACCACCTTCATAATGGAAAACTTTTTCTCTTTCCATTCCTTCTCTGGTATCTTTCAGGCAGATTTTCAATCCCTTTGTCAGAAATGCCATCTCTCTGAGGCGCTGTTTCAGAATGTCATAATCGTATACAGTCTCCTCGAAAATCTCTTTATCCGGAAGAAATACAACTGTTGTTCCGGATTTATCCGGTTCGCATTCTCCTACTACTTTCAGAGGATATATTGTCTTACCACGTTCATATCTCTGCTGATAAATCTTACCTTCATGATAAATCCTTACTTCAAGCCATGTAGAAAGTGCATTAACTACAGAAGCACCTACTCCATGAAGACCACCGGATACTTTGTATCCTCCACCTCCAAATTTACCACCTGCATGAAGAATAGTGAATACTACTTCTACCGCAGGGATACCTGCTTTATGATTGATACCTACAGGAATACCACGTCCGTTATCTACAACTGTGATAGAGTTGTCCGGATTAATAATTACCTGAATTTCCGTACAAAATCCAGCAAGCGCTTCATCAACTGCATTGTCTACGATCTCGTAAACCAGATGGTGAAGACCTCTGCTGGATGTACTTCCGATATACATACCTGGTCTCTTTCGTACGGCTTCCAAACCTTCCAGAATCTGGATTTGATCCGCTCCGTATTCTGTATTTTCTCCGCCCATTTCTTTCCTCCTGTTATATATACTTATCACCAGAATATATCTGAAAACCCCTGCGTAAAAATCATAAACAGGTTTTCAAATATATTCTGGTATCTGGACATAATAATACAAATTTATTATAGCACAAAAGCCCATAGCTTGCCACAATCTTAATAAAAAAGAATTCCCGAAAGCGGGAATTCTTCGCTGGTTTTTATATCTTTTATTTATCAGATTTGTTAATAAGATACTGATAAACATCTCTTTTTGTCATTCCTCTGTCATTTGCTACAAGTTTCATAGCTTCTTTTCTGGAATGACCCTGATTTTCGTACAGTTTCATATGTTCTTCTATCGTTATTTTCTCCCAGGAGGCTTTCTCTTCCTCTTCCATTTCCAGTCTGCTCCTGCCCTGGACCACAAGTACACACTCACCCAGCGGTTTCTCTGTCTGATAATACAGGATCAGATCCTCAATCGTAGTCTGAAATGCAGTCTCATGTTTCTTTGTCAATTCTCTGCAAAGAGTCATTCTGCGATTTCCCAAAGTCTCTTTCAGTTCCTCAAGAGTTCTTACCAGTCTGTGAGGAGCCTCATAGAGAATGATCGTTCTTGTTTCATTTTTCAGTTCATTAAGAATCTGTTTTCTTTCTTTTTTATCTGCAGGAAGAAATGCCTCAAAAGCAAATCTTCTTGTTGGAAGTCCGGAAAGAGTCAGAGCAGTGATACAGGCAGCAGGACCCGGAAGAGAAGTAACTTCTATCCCTGCATCATAGCACATTGCAGCCAGTTCCTCTCCCGGATCAGAAATTCCAGGTGTACCTGCATCTGTGATCAGTGCAATGTTCTGACCTTCCTGCATCTTACTTATCAGCACATATGCTTTATCAATTTTGTTATACTCATGATAACTGGTCATAGGGGTCTTTATATCAAAATGATTCAGCAGCTTGATACTGTTTCTGGTATCTTCTGCTGCAATAAGGTCCACTTCTTTTAATGTGCGAAGTACCCTGAGCGTAATATCCTCCAGATTTCCTATGGGTGTTGCACACAAATACAATTTACCACTCATAATTATTCCTCTCATCCTGCATTTTCAATAGTTTCGAGCGTATTTGAAAAATGTCAGATCATATCATAAATCCTGAGTATATTCTCCGTATAAACTCCCGGCTCTTTATATACGATCAGCGGCGGTTCCACTGTTATCCTTGAATTTCCGCCCTTTAGCGCTTCTATGAGAACCATGTTGGGTTCTCTGTCTATGTATGGATATACCAGCTGCATTCTTTTCGGCTCCAGACGATACTTCATAAGAACATTCATAATCTCAGCAAGTCTGAATGGCCTATGGACCATATAAAATCTTCCACGTTCCTTCAAAACTTTAGACGCCTGACTTATCACATCCTCCAGATTACACAGAACTTCATGTCTTGCAATTGCCTTTGGCATATCCGGATTGCGCAGTCCATGCTGTCCGATCATATAAGGCGGATTACTTGTCACTACATCAAAAGAGGCCGCACCAAAAATCTCCGCAGCCTCTTTAATATCACCCTGTACGATCTTAATGTCATCCTCGAGATGATTGTACATGACACTGCGCCTGGCCATATCTGCACATTCCTGCTGAATCTCAAGACCAGTAAAATGTTTCCCATTTGTTTTAGTCTTAAGCAGGATCGGAATAATTCCCGTCCCTGTCCCCATGTCCAGAGCAATCTCACCTTTTTTTACTTTTGCAAAGCCGGAAAGAAGAACTGCATCCATTCCAAAACAGAATTTATCTGGATCCTGGATCACATAATATCCGTTCTGAAGGTCATCCACACGTTCGTTATCTTTTACCAGCTGATCAGTCATTTAATTTGGAATCTCCTTTTTTATCTTCCAGATTTCCCAGTTCCTTTAGTTCTTTCTCTGAAACTTTAACCTTCTTCTTTCTTGGTCTGAATTTCAGATCATCCACAGGAAATTCCTGAATTTCCTTCTCATCATTGATCTCTACAATTACCTTTACACGCTGACGAAGTACATTCACACTGTGTACTGTTCCTGCAAGCCCATCCGGAGTGGTAACTGTATCTCCCAGTCCCGGAAGCTTCTTATTCAGCTCCTCATATGTCTCCTGCTCATTCTTCAGACAGCACATCAGTCTTCCGCAGACACCTGATATCTTTGTCTGGTTAAGAGATAAATTCTGCTCTTTTGCCATCTTGATCGATACAGGTGCAAATTCGGACAGATATGTGTGACAGCATAAACATCTTCCACAGATGCCGATGCCACCAAGAATCTTCGTCTCATCACGAACTCCGATCTGTCGAAGTTCAATACGTGTTTTGAAAATTGCTGCCAAATCTTTTACCAGCTGACGGAAATCAATCCTGCCATCTGCTGTAAAATAAAACAGCACCTTATTGTTATCAAATGTATATTCCGCATCTATCAGTTTCATTTCCAGGCCATGTTCCCTTATCTTTTTCTGACAGATTTTAAACGCTTCTCTCTCTCTGACTCTGTTCTGTGCCTCTCTCTCGTTATCCTCCTTTGTTGCTACGCGGAGTACTTCCTTAAGCGGGTGCACAACATCCTCCTCGCCTACTTCTCTGGGTGCAAGTACAACTTTCCCGTATTCAATTCCACGGGCAGTTTCCACGATCACATGATCGCCTGTTTTAATCTCATAATCCTTAGGACTGAAATAATAGATCTTGCCTACATTGCGAAATCTCACGCCTACTACTTTTGTCATTCTATTTCTCCCTGATCGTCAGGAACAGTAATTCAAATGCCAGATCAAAATTAACATTTGCTTTCAGACGTACCTTTGTCTTCTGAATAGAATCCAGAATATTCTCCAGATTCTCATAGGAACGCTGCTTTGCCTGTTCTCTGATAAAATTAATTTCCTGCTTAAATACCAGGTTGTCAACTTCCTGTGTTGCCTTAAACATCAGCACATCTCTGAACCAGAACTGGAAAATATCCAGATAATCATTAATATTCTGTTTCTCTCCCGAGAGACTCTTAATAGCATCTGCCAGTTCATAAACTTCCATGGTATTTGCATATTTAAGAATTCTCAGTGCATTCTGGGTCATCTCTGCAAACTCCTGGGAAGTAGCCGCTTCTTTGGCTCTTCCAATACTTCCCTGTGCAAAGGATGCATCAATCTCTGCCTGATAATCCGGAACATGAAGATGTTCCATCAGATATTTCTTTACAAGACCGTCATCTACTACCTTCAGATCAAGACGAACACATCTTGACTGAATGGTAGGCAGCAGTCCGCCGATATTATTGGTCAGTAACAGGATCACTGCATATTCCGGCGGCTCCTCAATCGTTTTGAGAAGCGCATTCTGTGCCTGCGGTGTCATAAGATCTGCATCTGCAATAATATAAATCTTGTATGGACTGTAATATGGTCTGATATCCACGTCATGGATCACCTGATCCCTGATCTCATCAATTGTGATCGTTCCCGGCTTCTCATGACTGACCATAATAATATCCGGATGATTCTTGCCTATCGCCTTTTTGCATGAATCACATTTCTGACACGGCTCTGTACCTCCAACTTCACATTGAAGTGTCATAGCAAAAGTTCCTGCAAGGAGCTTCTTACCAGAACCTGGTTCGCCGGTAAAAATATAAGAATGTGATATTTTCCCTGATTCTATTGCATTTTTTAAATGTCCTATAATCTCGTCATGTCCGATAATGTTATTAAATCCCATCATAAGAATCACCTCACCAGTCCGTTTTGTAAGATATTATACCATAAAAGAAGATCTATTGCATAGATTTTATATAATTTACGATTTCTTTCACACACTCATCCAGATCCGTATTCTGAAAACGTCTCTGTATTCCCGCACTCAGAACATTCTCTTCTGAAAAATCTGACTGATCTGCAATAAATCTCCTGCACATTTCTTCGTATTTTGGATTTGCCTGTTCCCGTTCTCTCTTAAGAGCACGGCTGAGTCTCTCACCATCTTCCACCTGGATATAAACAGGACAGACTACATCTTCACCATAATATTTACGCATTTTTTTAAAAGACTCCAGAGTTCCGATTCCCAGATAATCTGATTCTGTCAGGTTCACCTGCCCGTCATCTGCCGTAAAATAAGTCCATATCCCATGTACAGTGTGATAGGCTCTTGCCTCGATCAGATTACCATTCTTACGAAACTCATCCAGTCTTTCATCATCAACAAAATAATAATTCTTACCATCCTGCTCTCCGGCTCTGACAGGCCTTGTAGTATACAGGACAAGTGTCTTTAAATTCAGTTCTTTATATGACGCCAGAAGAGAATAGATCCTGTCTTTTCCTGACGCACTTTTTCCCATAATATAAAAAATCTTTCCCATGTCTGCTGTACTATTCCTTTACCGGACCGGCATCTTCCTGCCCCGCTTCATTTCGGGCAGCCACACAGATAGTCTCCCCGGATGTATCGCTGAGTCCCTGCACTTCCAGTCCCTGATCCATGTATCTTCTCACATTTCTTATAAATTGTCCAGTTATCAGCTCACCTGGTACAATAATGGGGATTCCTGGCGGATACAGATAAGCAAACTCTGCACTTACCTTTCCAATACTATCTTCCAGAGGATATCTTCTCTGCTGTGCATCTATTGCCTGGGAAATGCTCATCAGCTGCTTCATTCTTGCATGGGAATTACTTACCTTCTTCTCTTCCTCCACAAGTTCTGTCTGAGCATCTATCTCTTCGATCGCAGTACATAGTCTGTCAAATCCCTCTTCTGTATCTCCCACTGCTGCAATTCCCAGCACATATTTTTCAGCCTCCATTTCCATTTCAATATGGTATCTTTCACGGAGCATTTCATGAAGCTGATGTCCATTGATAGAAGTTCCAACTGTGGAAAACAGAAGTTTGGATCTGTCAAAATCCCATATTCCGGTACCTTCAAGCATAGAAGCTGTGATCAGCTTTATTTTCTTACATCCTGCAAGACGCTGTCTGGCTCTATCCAGATTAAAAGTAAATTGGCGAAACATTTGCTGCCCGTCTTTATAAAGTTTATCCATGCATGCATCCATACTTGCCATCAGAATATAAGATGGACTGCTGGTCTGGTAAATTCCCATAAAACGCTTTATTTTTTCCACATCTATCCTATCACTACATACATGAAGTGCCGCTGTCTGTGTCATAGATGGCAGTGTCTTATGAAAACTCTGTATCACAATATCAGCCCCCAGCTCAGCAGCAGAAACCGGAAAATATTCAGAAAAATGAAAATGTGCACCATGTGCTTCGTCCACTATCAGTGGAATTTTATATCTGTGCACTATCTCTGCGATTGTCTTTATATCGGATACAACTCCATCGTAAGTTGGAGAGGTAAGTAAAAAAGCCTGTACATCCGGATTTTCCTCCAGATATCTTTCCACACGCTCAGCGGAAATCCCTCCGTTTATCCCCAACCTCTGATCTTCATGTGGATAAATATAGACCGGCTGAAGTTCTCTTAAATACAAGGCATGATAAACAGCCTTATGACAGTTTCTTGCAACAAGTATCCTGCCGCCTCTGCTTACACCTGCACTGACTGCTGCCAGAAGAGCTGCTGTACTTCCATTTACGCTGAAAAAACATTTCTTTGTCCCGTAAATATGAGCTGCGTATTCCTGTGCTTCTTTCAAGATCCCCTCTGCATGATGAAGATTGTCAAATCCTGAAATCTCTGTAATGTCTCTCTCAAAAAGAAAATCACCGGATGAAGATGACCTGTTTCTCTTATGTCCCGGCATATGAAACGGATAATAGTCAGACTGTCCGTATTTTTCTAATTTTTTATATAACCTTTCCATTTTTCCCCTTTTTTAAACACATTCTGTTCAATCATGATGTCAAACAAGTTAAATCTAAAACCTTATTATACTTTAAATCTGTAGCCGACTCCCCAGATAGTCTCAATATACTGAGGTTTGGCAGTATTAAATTCAATTTTCTCCCTGATTTTCTTGATGTGTACAGTAACTGTAGCAATATCTCCCACAGATTCCATATCCCAGATTTCTCTGAACAGTTCTTCCTTGGTAAACACTCTGTTTGGATTCTCTGCAAGAAATGTAAGAAGATCATACTCCTTTGAAGTAAAGGTTGTCTCTTCTCCGTTTACCCATACACGACGTGCAGTCTTATCAATCTTAATACCACGTATCTCTACAATATCATTTTTATGCACATTAGAACCGATCAGACGATTATATCTGTCCATATGTGCCTTGACTCTTGCTACCAGTTCACTTGGACTGAATGGTTTTGTCATATAATCATCTGCTCCAAGTCCCAGACCTCTGATCTTATCAATATCATCCTTCTTTGCGGATACCATGATGATTGGCGTATTTTTCTCCTGCCGTACCTGCCTGCAGATATCAAAACCATCCACTTCCGGCAGCATCAGGTCCAGAATGATCAGATCAAATTCCTCATTTAGTGCCCGTGTCAGACCTGTATCTCCTCTGTTACAGATCTCAACCTCAAATCCTGAGAGTTCCAGATAATCTTTCTCCAGGTCTGCAATTGCTTCTTCATCTTCTATAATTAAAATCCTGCTCATTTCATTGGTACCTCCTGATACTTTCTAAGTACAAAATACATGATAGTGCCGATTCCCATCCTGCTTGTTGCCCAGACCTTTCCTCCATGATCCTCCAGGATCTTCTTTACGATAGAAAGTCCGATTCCGCTTCCGCCTTTGGAAGAATTTCTCGACACATCCGTTCTGTAAAAACGGTCAAAAATGGATGGCAGATCTTTTGCCGCTATTCCCTTTCCATTATCTTCAATCTCTACCTGAATGAAATCTCCCACATCCTTTACACGGATCTGAATGATCCCTTTCGGCTTATCCATATATTTGATCGCATTACTTATAATATTATGAATAACACGGCGTATCTGCTCACCATCTGCGATCACCTGCACATCACTTTCCACATAATTAGCATATACCAGTTCTATTCCTCTGGTCTCCAATTCCAGTCCCACTTCCTCCGCACAGTCACTAAAATAATCTTCCACTTGCAGTTTACTGAATGTATACGGAATCCTGTTTGTATCGATCTTTGAGTAAAATGTCAGTTCATTGATCAGATGATCCATTTCATTTGTCTTGTTATAAATTGTCTTTACATATCTGTCCATCTTCTCCGGGGTATCTGCCACTCCGTCCATGATTCCCTCTACATACCCCTTTACTGCTGTGATTGGAGTCTTAAGATCGTGGGAAATATTGCTGATAAGTTCTTTGTTCTCTTTATCAAGAAGAACTTTCTCTTCTGCCGACTCCTTAAGCCTCTTACGCATCTCTTCGAAATCCCTGCAAAGCTCTGAAAACTCATCATCACCCTCCACTTCCAGAACAAAATCAAGATTCCCTTCTTTTATATTCTGTGTAGCTTTCTTTAATCTGACCAGTGGTGTCGCAATACTTCGGTATATCCACAGGCCAATGGACAGCGCTGTAAAGACCAGAATTATTGTTGCCGTAAACAATACATCTTTTGCAATAAGTTTTACCTGCGTCTGACTGGTAGCTGATTCTCCCACAGAAATATCATATACCACCTCCGAAGAATTCTTTGTATGCTGCGCAAACTTCGTATGGCTTAATCCATATAAGGTTGCAGAAAATAAAAGTAATGGTACCAGAATGCTCATGCCAAATCCTATTATGATCCTTGTCTTTAACTTCATCTGAAACATCCTCTGTCTGTTTATTTTTTGTGTTTCTCTTATTCTCTTCAGGGTTACTCCTGAATCCATCACTCAGTTGTCCTAAATATTATATCATAAAGTCTATTACTCATATCTAAATTTTCTATAAAAAGAACTGGAAAAAAAACAGGAATCACCTGTCATATTATTACAGATAATTCCTGTTTTTTCTTTATATCGTATATCTAACTTATATCGTATATTTAACTATGTAGCCTTTTGCTTAAGCAAGATATTTCTTAAGATCATCAACCTTATCCAGATGCTCCCATGGCAGATCTACATCTGTACGTCCAAAATGTCCATAAGCTGCTGTCTGTTTGTAGATCGGTCTTCTCAGGTCAAGCATCTTGATGATTCCAGCCGGACGAAGATCAAAGTTTTCACGGATGATCTCAACCAGTTTCACATCAGAAAGTTTACCTGTTCCAAAAGTTTCCACGTGGATAGATGTAGGATGTGCAACACCGATCGCATAAGAAAGCTGGATCTCACATTTGTCTGCCAGACCTGCTGCAACAATGTTCTTTGCAACATAACGTGCTGCATAAGCAGCTGAACGGTCAACCTTTGTACAGTCTTTACCGGAGAAAGCTCCGCCGCCGTGACGTCCTGTTCCGCCGTAAGTATCAACGATGATCTTACGTCCTGTAAGTCCACTGTCACCATGAGGTCCGCCGATTACGAAACGTCCGGTCGGGTTGATGAAATATTTAGTATTCTCATCCACCATATCAGCAGGAATGATCTCATCAAATACATATTTCTTAATATCTTCATGAATCTGTTCCTGAGTTACATCCGGGTCATGCTGTGTAGAGCATACTACAGCATCAATACGGCATGGTTTTCCGGCTTCATCATATTCTACAGTAACCTGTGTTTTTCCATCCGGTCTTAAATATTTTAATGTACCGTCTTTACGGATCTTAGTTAACTGACGTGCAAGTTTATGTGCCATGTTAATCGCATATGGCATATATTCTTCTGTTTCATTGGAAGCATAACCAAACTGGATACCCTGGTCACCTGCACCGATGGCATCAATCTCATCTTCTCCCATTTTAGCTTCAAGCGCTTTATCTACACCAAGAGCGATATCAGCAGACTGCTCATCAATTGCTGTGATAACTGCACATGTATCAGCATCAAATCCATATTTTCCGCGTGTGTATCCGATCTCACGGATAGTATCTCTTACAATTTTCTGAATATCAACATATGCATTTGTTGTGATCTCACCCATAACAAGTACAAGACCTGTAGTTGTTGATGTCTCACATGCAACACGGCTCATCGGATCTTTTTCCATAAGAGCATCAAGAATAGCATCAGAAATGGCATCACACATTTTGTCCGGATGACCTTCAGTTACAGATTCAGAAGTAAATAAAATTTTCTCCATTTTGTTCTCCTTTTTTTCATTATATGTTCGTTTACAATTGTATCCTGCTGTTAACAAAAAGAAACAGCCCGAAGTAATCGGACTGTCTGATTATCTCAACAATCCTCTTATTGTTCGATCACTCGCTCAGGTTGGCACCTTCCTACACAAACAGGGGTTGCCGTGGCTTCGCAGATCCTTTGTATCTCCACCACTCTGAATAAAAGGCTATTACTAATTATTAACTTTCTTTAAGACTGTTGCATACCATACAATATACTTAACCTTAATAATTGTCAAGATATTTTTTTATTTCTTATCATCCCACTCTGAGTCGGAATTTCTGGATTTCTTTTTCGCTGGATACTTTCTCAATCTCAGCACCAAGAGATCTGAGCTTCTCTTCGAAATTCTCATATCCTCTCTGGATATATACAATATCGTCTACAACAGTAATTCCATCAGCAGCAAGACCAGCGATCACCAGGGCTGCTCCGGCACGTAAATCCGGTGCACTTACTCTTGCACCTGTCAGTTTCTTCACACCATCGATAATTGCGGAATTACCTTCAACCTTAATGTTTGCTCCCATACGTGAAAGCTCGTCCGCATATTTGAATCTGTTCTCAAAGATACTCTCTGTCACAATACTGGTTCCCTCTGCAAGTGCAAGGGTTACAGCAATCTGTGGCTGCATATCTGTAGGATATCCCGGATATGGAAGAGTCTTTACATGAGTGCGGCGAAGCTTTCCTGTGGAACGCACACGAACTGCATCATCGAACTCCTCAACCTCACAGCCAATCTCTTCAAGCTTGGCTGTAGTTGCCTCTAAATGTTTGGGAATTACATTCTTAACTGTAATATCTCCGCCTGTTGCTGCTGCTGCAAACATAAATGTACCTGCCTCGATCTGGTCCGGAATAATAGAATATTCTGTACGGTGAAGCTTCTCTACACCCTTAATACGGATCACATCTGTACCTGCACCCTTAATGTTAGCTCCCATGCTGTTTAAGAAATTGGCAACATCAACTACATGCGGCTCTCTTGCCGCATTTTCCAGAATAGTCCTTCCCGGAGCCAGTGATGCAGCCATCATAATATTGATTGTTGCACCTACAGAAACAACATCAAGGAAAATGTGGCTTCCTCGAAGTTCATCTGCTTTTGCAACAATGGCTCCATGCATAATGTCAACATTTGCACCAAGTGCTCTGAATCCTTTAAGATGCTGGTCGATAGGACGACTTCCAATATTGCATCCGCCCGGAAGGGGTACCTCTGCATGTTTATATTTTCCAAGAAGTGCTCCCAGCAGATAATAGGAAGCTCTGATCTTCTTGATATATTCATAATCAACGCTTACATCTCCAATTGTAGATCCATTAATCTTCACAGTAGATTTGTCAATACGGTCTACCTGTGCGCCAATACCAGCGATTGCTTCAAGCAATACATTGATATCCCTTACATCCGGCAGATTCTCTATAAGAATCGTCTCATCAGTCATTATGGCTGCTGCAAGAATAGCAAGTGCCGCATTCTTGGCACCGGCAATCTCAACTTCACCGACTAAAGGGTTGCCTCCTTTTATAACATACTGTTCCATATCACACCTCTTATTTATTTTCACTCCATGAGCAGAATTAAAATACATATTTATGAATATATGTTTATATTAAACGGTCATTTTATTTAAAGTCAGTTGTATATTATAGCATATATTCAGCATTTGTAAACAAAAATTATTTAACACACCCCGTTTCCGAAGCTGTAATAATCATTTTCCCTGCTCTTTGATATGTATTATCTCCAGAATTGCTCTGAGACTTGCATCCAAATCTTTCCCTTCCTCGTCAATGGTAATATCTGCATATTTTTCATATAAAGGTACTCGTTCCCCGTACAGATCTTTCAGACTCTGACCATCCTTTAACAGAACCCCACGTCCCTTCAGATCTCCCAGTCTTTTGGATAAAGATTCCAGTGATAATTTAAGATACACAACCTTGCCTATGGACTTCAGATGTTCCATTGCTTCCTCACAGTAAATAACACTTCCGCCTGGTGCAATAACTGTATCTGTCACATGAATATCTGCGTTAACACGATTTTCGATTTCCCTGAAACGTTCCGGTCCATCCTGCTCTATGATCTCAGAGAGTTTCCGTTTTTCCTGCTTCTGTATCAGAAGATCAGAATCCAGAAACTCATATCGCAAAGCTTTCGCAAGAATAACTCCTATTGTACTTTTCCCTGAACCGGGCATTCCTATTAATGTCACATTATTCATGTTTATGTCCTTTCATTTTACCATACATTATCGATGACTGCAAATTACTGCTTCTTTCTTCCTGAAGATCTTTTTTTCTTCTTTTTTACGCTGTATCCAAATGTTCCAAGCTTCTTACCGATCCCCAGATATTCACCATGAGAATATACCAGCGGTTTTGCATCATTCAGATGAAATTTCTTCTTTTCATCCATATACTCAGGATCTGCATGAACTGCAAGCACATCTGCCAGAAACATATGATGAGAGCCCAGTTCCAGAACCTGCTTTACTTTACATTCAATACTTACCGGGGACTCTGCTATCATGGGAACTTTAACAAAATCCGCTTTCTCTTTTGTAAGCTTCATCTCTTTGAATTTATCAACATCCCGGCCTGAACGAACTCCACAATAATCAGTTGCATATGCCAGCTTCTCTGTTGTCAGATTTATTACAAATTCCCCTGTTTTTCTGAGCATATCATAGGAAAAACGGGACGGTCTGACAGAAATAGAGACCATTGGCGGATTTGTGCAGACAGTTCCTGCCCATGCAACAGTGATAATATTATCATTTCCCTCTCCATCAGAAACGCTTACCATAACTGCCGGAAGAGGATAAAGCATATTTCCTGCTTTCCAAGTTTCTTTTGCCATTCTTTAATCCTCAGCTATAATCATTCTGTCCGACCTGTGCTGCTTCCATAAGTGCAGGGATCAGCTGTTTCTTACGTGAAACCACACCTTTCAGATCAAACACTCCATTCTTTGGTTCCATGTGGAATGCAATGCTGGCCATTTCCTCACTTCCCTCACCATAATAGAGAAGCTCTGTTGACTCCTCAATGATGTTTGTGAGCATAAAGAATACGCGGGACACACCATGACGTCCACATTCGCTGATCATAAACGGAACAAGACGTTCTTTGATTTCTGTCAGTTCATCACTGTCCATAGAGCTGATCTGTCCAACACCAAAGTTAATATCATCCTCAGCAATAAATTTCTTATAATCCTGATAGAAAATCTCTTCCGGAGATTTATCTTTCAGATTACTTCCCGCCTTAAACATCTCTCTGGCAAATTGTTCAATATTGATGCCTGCGATAAGCGCCAGTGCACCTGCTGCCATTTTATCTGACAATGTACAGGTAGGAGAACGGAACATCAGCGTATCTGAAATGATTGCAGCACAAAGAAGTCCTGCAATATTTGGTGAGATCTCCAGCTTCTGCTCTCCATACATCTCATACAGAATTGTAGCTGTACATCCAACAGGCTGATTTCTGAATGAGATTGGGGACATAGTTTCCAGGGAACCCAGTTTATGGTGATCTATGATCTCTACAATCTCTGCTTTATCAATATTGTCAACTGCCTGATCCTTCTCATTATGATCTACAAGTGCAACTTTCTTCTTGTGCATATCCAGGAAATTTCTTCTGGAAATTGTTCCAATACATCTACCCTTTTTATTGATTACAGGGAAAGCACGATGACGATGTTTGATCATCTCATTCTGTATATCATCTGTAAAATCTTCTGTGCTGAATGTAACCAGATTATCTGTTTTCATAATATATCTCACAGGAATACTCTGGTTGATAAGTCTTGCAATTGTAAAAGTATCGTACGGAGACATAATGATTGCGATTTCTTTTTCGTGAGCAAGTTTAATTACCCTCTCGGTAACTTCAATTCCCATACCAACAATAATACAGCTTACATTCTGCTCGATTGCCTGAAGATGATCCTCTTCTCTGTCTCCCATGATGAGCAGATCATCCTCCTCAATGTAAGCCTTAAGCATTTCCGGATTTGCAGTTCCAACCAGAACTTTTCCCTTTGTGAAATATCCGTGCTCATTTCCCTCTATCACAGTACCTGCAATTGTTTCAGCAATTCTTCTGTACTGTGTCTTTGCTCTGGACAACAGATAACTGTCTGTTGTATCCATGTAAGTCTTGGCAATATCACCAATTGTGATCAGTCCTTCCAGCTGTCCCTCTTTATCTTTGATGGGAAGAGATACAATACTTTTTTCCATCATAAGATCCCATGCATTTTTCAGGGACATACTCTTATCTGCATCCGGGCTTACGCGGATATCCATATCCTTTACCTGTGTTCCAATATTAGACAGATATCCCGGCGGCTGCATGCCAAAACGGTTTAATACATATTCTGTTTCTTCATTGATCTGTCCTGCACGCTTGGCAATGTATTTTGCTTTCTGAGACGTTCTGTTTTTGATGTCCGCATAAGCAATTGCCGAACAGATTGAATCCGTATCCGGATTCTTATGGCCTATTACAAATATTTTCTCCTGATTTCTCATACAGATTCTGACCTCAATTATCTAATTTAATGTTTGCAAAAAGTGCACCGAGAGATGTTGACGCCTCTTCCTTTGAATCTGGAAGTTCAATCACTTCCTCCTCAATTTCCTTAGCCATCATATCAGTTGCTTCCTTTATGCTCAGACTTAATTTTCCATCTTTGACAGCAGTTACTTTTACCTTTACTCTGTCTCCGACTGTGAGTACTTCTGATGGTTTCTTAATTCTCTTCTCACAGATTTGTGAAATATGGACAAGTCCTGATAAACCATTTCCAAGGTCTACAAATGCACCATATGGCTGCAGACTCTCTACTACTCCTTCTGTTACAAGACCAGCCTGCACATTGGAAATCTTCGCTTTCCTCTCTTCTTCTGCCTTTTCTCTTAAGATTTCTTTTGCAGAAAGTATCAGTCTTCCCTTTTCTTTATCAATATCAAAAACCTGAACCTGGATCGCTCTGTTCAGATATTCGTTTGTATCCTCTACATAATTCAGTGCAAGCTTTGATGCAGGGATAAAGCCACGTACTCCTTCAACATAAGCGATCACTCCGCCATTTACGATTCCTTTTACCACTACATCAAGAACCTCTTTTGAATCCTTTAATTCTTTCAGTTTATCCCATGCCAGTACATCTGCTGCTTCCACTCTCGACAGAAGAATATTTCCATTTCCGTCATCTTTTCTCACAACAGTTGCAGAAACTTCATCTCCTGTGTGGACTTCTTCTTTTAATGAAAATCCCGGTTCTCTGCTGTAATCTTCTGCCGGAATGATTCCCTCTGTATAATACTTAAGATCTACCACAACTTCTTTCTCATCCACACTGATAACAGTTCCTGTAATAATATCTCCTTCTTCAATTTTCTTAAAGGAAGCCTCCAACTCTGTTTCATAATCTTTCATTGATTCAGCCATTATCTGTTCTCCTTTACCTGGAATAATTATATAATGCCAACTTTTTTTCAACATTATAGCACAATCACTTTCATAATGGAAATCCGAATTTTCAGATGGATATTTACACAAACATATATTTATATGGTATAATAATATTGTTATCACCTCAATAATTTTGCACATTTAATGATGTCAGGACTCCTGACCTGATATCTGTTTACATCAGGAAAGGATATTATACATGAATTATGATTCCGTCCCATTAAGAGATTTTAAAGAACTTAACGACTGGGAAACTGTTATTTTCGTTTATCAGTCTGCACTGAAACAGGTTGAAACAAAAATCAACATTCTGAACGGTGAATTTCAGCACAGACATAAATACAATCCTATCGAACATGTGAAATCCAGGATTAAAACTCCTGAAAGTATTGTAAAGAAACTTAAAAGACACGGATATGAATCCAGTATTGAAAATATGGTCCGCTATGTTAATGATATAGCAGGAATCCGTATCAGCTGTTCCTTTACATCTGATATCTATCTGATCGCAGATATGCTTTCAAAGCAGAATGACCTGACAATCCTTGCACGACGTGATTATATGAAAAACCCCAAAAAAAGCGGTTACCGCAGTTATCATATGCTGGTTACCACACCTGTTTTTCTCTCAGACAGTATCATTGATACCAAGGTAGAGATACAGATCCGTACGGTCGCACAGGATTTCTGGGCAACTCTGGAGCATAAAATGCATTACAAGTTTGAGGGAGACGGACCAGAATATATCACAAAAGAATTAAGAGAATGTGCCCGTTATGTAGCTGAACTGGATACACGCATGGAAGAACTCAATAATGAAATCCAGAAGTATGGAAAATTGTCTGATAAAAAAATGCCACAGTGATCAAACTGTGGCATAAATTATCGGATATAGTTAAAAAATCCCCAAAACGAGGAGTGCCCCGGCAGTGGTTTACCGGGGCTATTATTATGAAAAAAATTTATGTGTAATGATGACACATTACAACGTCTTTCGTAGGTTCTTTCGAACTGTTTATATCATATCAATCGTTTATGAACAAATTATGAACTCAAGGTTAACTTTCGTTCATTTGCACAATTATTTTATTCTTTTTTTATTTTTTTTAGGAGTTTAACACATATTCATCATTTTCCCGTGCTTCATTCCTTGTACATCTTGTATACTTTCTCTATTCAAAAAGACTCCTTGCAAAATCCAACAACTTATGCAGAATTCCCTTTACTTCTTCTTTACCGATTCCCATTTCTTCCAGTTTGTCATAAGCCTTCGTCACAGTACTCCTAAGCTGTTCCTCATTAATATCAGCATCTTTGACCTGTCTGACAATCTTGACCAGCCTGTTCTCTTCCTCATCTGAAAGACTCACTCCCACCGTACTTTCTGCAGTCTGAATCAGACTTTTAATCTGATCGTCCGAAATATCCTGCTGGGCAGCTGCATTTTTTACATACATAATGATATCAACTACTTTATCCGGGTCTGATACAAGAGAATCAATCTCATTATCAGAAATGATCTCCTGTACTGCTTCAGCAGTGTCAGATGCCATTGCCGGTACTGTTGGTGCTGTGCACATAATTGTTCCTGCAATGATCAATATTCCTAATTTTTTTATTCTCATGGTTTATTTACCTCCATATTTTCAAACGCTAACCTTCAATTACCGGCTCATTATAACAGAATTTTTATGTCCTCTGTAAAATAAATATCACGCTTTCTGCCTTCATAAATCATTTGACATTTGTTCAAATTTTTTTCACATCTTAAACATGATTCTCTCATAATTGCAAGATATACTAAAACCATAAAAATAATAAAGCCAACATTATTTTTATAAAATTTCTTTTTCATATGTTGATTGCCAGAGAAGGCAATTAACTCTCCTTCCTTTTAAAAAATAAATTTGAACGTAATTATAAAAAGCATCCGTTTAGCCACCGGATGCTTTTTATAATATCTGATTTATCTAAATATCTGTAAATGCATTTGCAAGTTGTGCAAACTGTTCCAATGTCAGTGCTTCTCCTCTGACATTCAGCGACAGCCCGCACACTTCCAACGCCTGCTCAATCTGTTCCTTAGAGAATGAAAGCTCCGGTGAGTTCTTCAAACCATTCACCAGTGTCTTCCTTCTCTGGTTAAATGACGCTCTGATAATACGGAACATCAGCTTCTCATCTTTTACCTCAACAGGTGGAACAGCATATCTTTCCAGACGGATCACTGCACTTCCAACCTTTGGTCTTGGCATAAAACAGTTTGGCGGCACATTGGCCACTATCTGCGGTTTCGCATAATACTGTACAGCCAGTGAAAGTGCTCCGTAATCTTTTGTTCCAGGTCCAACCTGCATTCTGTCCGCAACTTCCTTCTGTACCATAATGGTTATAGAATCAATAGGAACCTGATTCTCGAACAGCCCCATGATAATAGGGGTAGTAATGTAATATGGCAGATTGGCAACAACCTTGATCGGACGTCCCTGATTTTTTTCCAGTGCAAGCTGACGCACATCTACTTTAAGGATATCATTATTGATAACTGTTACATTATCCCAATCTTTCAGTGTATCCTCCAAAATGGGAAGCAGTGTTTTGTCAATCTCAACTGCTGCAACTTCTCTTGCAGCTTCAGCCAGATACTGTGTCATTGTTCCGATTCCCGGTCCAATCTCCAGTACAAAGTCATCCTTTGTGATCTGCGCGGAAGCAATGATTTTGTCCAGAACATGAGTATCGATCAGAAAGTTTTGACCAAACCTTTTCTGGAATGCAAAATTATACTTCTGAAGTACTTCTATGGTATACTTTGGATCTCCTAGATACGGTCTGGGCATAATTTTTACTCCTTTGTCTGTATTTATTGTAACTGTTATTTAGTAAAATCTTTCTCATACAAAACAATATATCCATCTCTGTCTATACGTTTCTTAGATACATTTCGTTTAAATTTACGAATTCCCCCCTGTGATTTCGCAATTGCAGTATCGATCAGTTCCTTTACTGCTCCAATATTCATTGGAGAATCCTCTTTCTGGTTAATACCGATCAGATTATACAATGCAAGCATTCCCATCTGATCAATGGCATATCCATTCTCTTTTGTATAAATTCTTGCAAAATTAACAAGTTCATCATTTGTAAATACCGGAATATTTATCATTGAGGTAAATTTCTTTGCAAACTTCGGATATCTGGCAATCAGCTTACGCATACCTATCTTCTCATCCTCAACGATCACAGTAAGTCCATCTGTATTGACTTCCATCGCTTTATCAAGCATCTCTACTGTTTCCTGAGTCAGCTGATTTGCATTTTCGATCACAAGAAAACCACCTGCCAGCTTTGAAAAAATCTTATAAATATTTTTTCCATTAATCTGATCAGCAAAAACATAAGCTACTTTTGATGCTTCCAGATTTAATTCTTTGCAGATTGCCGGGATCAGACCTGATATCAGACGGGTCTTTCCACATTCCTTACCACCCATAACAATAATATTTCCGGTTTTGGATGTCTTGTCTGCAGCTGCCAGCTGTACATCACATAAAGTATCCACCAGCTGCTCCTTCATTCCGGGAACCTTTACAAAATATGTAAATAACTGCTTTTCATCATCAGTCAGTTCTTTTTGTCTTGGTATAATATCTCTGGGATCTGTTTCATCTTTAGGCTGGATAGACTCTATAAAACGCTCCAGTTCCTCTTCTTCAGTCAGAGGTTCTGTTTCTTCTGCCTTCGGTACCTCTACCAACTCTTCAGCTTCTTCTATATCATCTTCCAGATTCAGATCTGCATTGCCGACAGGTCCATGAAGAAATTCTGCCTCAGCTCTTCTCAGATCTTCTTCTGTGACATCATCCTCATCATCTTCTGCAAATGCTGGATTCTCCTGCTGTGATATCTCAATGTTTTCTTCTTCCGGCTCTGATCCATCTTTTTCCTGCACTGTATCCTGCTCAGTATCAACTTCTTCAATATCTACATTGAGAAAATCCGGCTCTTCCAGTTCCGTTTTGGGTTCCGTTTTGGGTTCTGTTTTTGTTTCTATTTTAGGTTCTGTTTTTGTTTCTTCTTTTGGAATCTCAATTCCCTGTGCACTGGCAGCAGCAAGAATTGTATCTTCCAGATTTAATTCTTTTCCAGCAAGATCAACCGAATCCATGGTCAGCTTAGTTTCAGTAACCTCTTCAACTTTTGGTGGTTTACTTAACTCCATATTCTTCATGGATGCCGGAATGTTTAATTCTGGCATCTTAATTGTTGCAGAAAAATCTGGTTTCTCTTCTGAAACCGCCACAGGAGCTTCCCCTGGTTTCTCGGGTTCTGCTTCCAGTTCCGGAACATTCTCCGGATCCTTTTGTGATGCATCACTCTTTATGATTTCTTCCGGAATTTCGTCTTCTCTGGTAATACCGGCTTCATTCACCATATCCATAGATTCTTCGGTAAATTCTTCTTTTTCTTCCTGAGTTTTACCTCCAAAGACATCTCTGATTCCCTGAGAAATTTTTTCCTGGATTCCATCCATACTTACCTGAACTTCAGGTTCTGAAATTTCTGTTTTCTCCGACTCTCTGCTTTCTGCTGTGTCTTCTGCTTCTGTTTCCTCCAGCTCGTCTGTTTCCGTTTCTGCTTTTTTCTTCTCCAGTTCTTTCGCCTGCTCTGGTGTAAGAAGTTTCGGAACAAACTGTTTTTCAAATCTGGCTTTCTCCGCACCTGTCAGTTCACCCATTCTCATTTTGAGATCATAGGCTTTCATAACATATTTGCCCTCACTGAACCAGAGAATGATCTCATTGCACAGATCCAGACATTTCTGCTTCTCACCTGCTTTATAATATAAAGCTGCCAGTTCATATGACCATTTCTCTGTAAATTCCTGTTCCTTATATTCTTCCAGAATCCTAATCTGCTCGTTTAATGAAGAATTCTTTGCTTTTGCAATCTTATACTGCAGAATATACTGCGTACTGTCATTAGAAGCCACCTGCTTGTACTCTTCAAAAAACTCTTCTGCTTCACTGATATCATTCATTCGCAGAGAAATCTCGATCAGACGATAAAGGATATTTTTCCCGATAGATGCCTTATGATATGCAAGAAGGAAAATCTCCTTACTGTCCTCATATCTGCTGTTTGCTGCATATATTTCACCAACAACACATAAAGTACGGACATTTTTAACACGTCTCCAGTCTATACTGTCCACAATGTTCATGGCACCTTTATAATCCTTATCCTGAACCAGCTTATTAATCTCTTCCAGTTTTATCCGAAATTCTTCTTTGTCCAATGCATTCACCAACTTTCCATAATTACGCTCAGTGTATCATAAGCCTGTAACCTTGTCAAAATATTGTTTCTGCTTATATGCTCTATGATACTGTTCCCTGTACTACCTGAAATACCTTATTTATCTGAAACTGATGACTGATAAAATCGTCCAGTCCGGTACATGTGATCAAGGTCTGGATATCACTGATACTTTCCAGAAGATAATTCTGTCTGCTGCTGTCCAGTTCTGACAGAACATCATCCAGAAGAAGAACAGGTGTATCCTTTATTTTTTTCTTCACTATATATATTTCTGATAATTTAAGTGAAAGCGCAGCCGTTCTTTGCTGTCCCTGAGAACCATATCTCCTGATATCAATTCCATTTGCCATTACACACAGATCATCTCTGTGCGGTCCCACTGATGTCAGCTTCATTCGCATATCCTTATCTCTATGGGCACTAATGGCACTTTCCAAATTTTCTGCCGTACAGTCAGGCTCATAAATAACATTCAGTTCTTCTATCCCGCCTGTAAGATTATAATGTATTTTCCGGACAGTCTCATTCAGTTCCTGAATAAATTCCCTGCGCTTGTCAATAATTTTCCGTCCATATTCAGCCATCTGCATATCCCAGATATCAAGCGTATCCTTAAGTGATGGCTGAACCCAGATATCCTTCAGCAATTTATTTCTCTGATTTACAATATGATTATAAGAAGCCAGATCTGTAAGATATATCCTGTCCAGCTGACACAATTCCAGATCAAGAAATCTCCTTCTCTCACCCGGACCATTTTTTATGATATTCAGATCCTCGGGAGAAAAGAACACAAGATTAACCACCCCAAACAGTTCGCTGGCTTTCCGGATAGGAAGACCATTGATTGCAACACCTTTGGCCTTATTCTTTTTGAGATGCATATCAATCCTGTAGGAAAGTTCCCCCTTCTTCACCATCATCCTGATATGAGATTCATCTTTTCCAAACTGGATCATATCTTTATCTTTACTACCTTTATGTGATTTGGTAGTTCCGCATAAATACAGCGCTTCCAGGATATTAGTCTTTCCCTGGGCATTATTTCCGTAAAATATATTAGTCCCCTGTGCCAGATCAAGTTCCAAAGAATCATAATTTCTGAAATTTTTTAACTGAACAGATTCAATGTACATTTACTCACCTGACAACTTTAACTTCTTTTCCATCATAAGAAACAATATCACCTTCATAAACCTTTCGGCCACGGCGTTCATCTGTTTCTCCGTTCACTTTTACCAGTCCGTCTGTTATCACATATTTTGCTTCAACCCCGTCCTGAACCATATCTGCAAGTTTCAGTAACTGCCCCAGTTTAATAAATTCGTCTCTGATCTTAATCTCTTCCATTTTCATTTACTCCCTATCTTGCCTGATTCTGGTTGATATTTACAGGCAGAATCAAATATGTGTAGTTTTCCTCATCATCTCTTATAAAGCATGGTGCTTTTGGATTTACGAGGTAGATACTGATAGTCTCGTCATCAATTACTTTAAGTGCATCGATTAGAAATCTTGGATTAAATCCGATCAGAATATCTTTGCCCTCTTTATTGATATCAATATTTTCATTCATAGAACCCATTGCAGAATCAATACGTAATTCCATGGAATTATCAGTGATTTCAATAATGATCGGTTTCTTTTCTCCCTCTCTTACAAGCAAAGTAGCTCTGTCGATACAGTCCAGAAATTCTTTTTTGTTTATCTCAATTTTAGTTTCATAATCACTGGAAAGCATCTGATCAATACGGAAGTACTCACCATCAATTAATCTTGAAACAACAATTGTCTGATCAAACTCAAATAAAATATGATTTTTGGAGAAATAAATATTTACAATATCGTCAATCTCACCTGACAGGATTTTACTGATTTCGTTTAAAGTTTTACCAGGTACCACTACTTTTCTGTCAGCATAATCTTTTTTCAGCTGCATACGTCTGATTGCAATACGATGTCCATCAAGAGAAACAATCTTTAAGTAGTTATTTTTAATTTCAAACAGTTCACCTGTCATTAATTTATTAGTTTCGTTGGTGGCAATAGAGAAAATAGTCTGTCTTATCATTTCTTTTAATGTAAATTGTGAGACAGTAAGGCATTCTTCCCTTTCAATTATTGGGAGATACGCAAAATCTTCTCCGGATTTACCAGGAATAGTAAACTTAGCTTTTTCACAGGTAATGGTGGCAGTAAGTTTATCATCTGTTTTTATAGTTACCTCATTATCTGGGAGTCGACGAATGATTTCATAAAAGATTTTTGCATCAAGTGCAATGATTCCCTTTTCTTCAATCGTTCCATCAACAATTGTTTCAATACCAAGTTCCATATCATTGGTTGTAAATTTAATTTGGTTTGTTGTTGCATCAATCAGGATACATTCCAGGATAGGCATTGTTGTTTTTGAAGGAACTGCTTTGAGTGATATGTTTACACTTTTGAGCAGGTTATTTTTCTGGCAAATGATTTTCATAATGTGTATAACTTCCTTTCTTGGGTGATGTGTTTTTTTATAGATAAATATATAAAAGGAATTCGTCGTCGCCGCCGTAGGGAATGTGAATATGTGAAAAACTCCATTCGAGGCTGATTTTTCAAGGGTTTCGGATATGGATAACTTCGTGTAAAGGTATACTTAAAGTATGTGAATAACTTGTGTATAACCTGACCACCAAAAAAGGGGCAGAAAGTTATGCACAGTTATTCACATTCAATCAACATCTTATACACATGTTATACAGTCAGTTATCCTCATCCCTGTGGATTAATCTTTTTCTTCAAGGTTTCAATGGTATTTTTAAGATTTTCATCGTTGTTGATTTCTTTTTCAATTTTGTCAATGCCATGCATGATTGTAGTATGATCGCGGTTTCCAAGGCATTTGCCAATAGATTTTAATGGAGTTGAAATGATCTCTCTGCATAAGTACATGGCAATCTGGCGTGGAGTTACGATTTTGGAGTTACGTTTATTTCCCCGGAGATCATCTACTGTAACATCAAAGTGTTCTGCAACCATAGAAATAATATACTCTGGTGTGATAACCTTCTTTTCATCAGGGGAAATGATATCTTTTAATGCCTGTTCTGCAAGTTCAAGTGTAACTTCTTTCTTTTCAAGTTTGGCAAAAGCCATAACTTTGTTGATCGCACCCTCCAGCTCACGGATATTGGATTTGATATTGTTTGCAATATATTTGATCACTTCTTCATTAATGTCGTATCCATCCATTTCTTCTTTTTTATGGAGGATTGCCATTCTGGTTTCGTAATCCGGCAGTGTGATATCTGCGATCAGACCCCATTCGAATCGTGAACGGAAACGTTCTTCCAGAATTTCCATATCTTTTGGAGGTTTATCAGATGAAATAATAATCTGTTTTTTGGCGCTGTGCAGGCTGTTAAATGTATGGAAAAATTCCTCCTGTGTAGATTCCTTTCCTATAATAAA
>CAKSAW010000008.1 GCA_934437695.1 uncultured Blautia sp.
CCTTTGCTGTAACGTTCAACTGTAGAACCGTCCTTCTCATAGTCAGATGCATCAAGGTCACCTGTTGTGCCAAGCTGAACACCAATAGTTGCTCCTGCAAGGTCATCTTTAGATTCAACTTTCTGAGCTGCGGATACGCTTCCTGCCATGGAAACTGCCATAACTGCGCTAAGTGCAAGAACTGCAAATCTCTTCTGATCTTTCATCTTTTTTCCTCCTGGCATCCGAAAGTATATCTACTGCCGCTGTTTTTTATATTTTTCACACAGCAGCGTATAATTATGCATTTCGGTTGTATATTTTTTATTTTTAATTGTATCATACTTTCTATAAAATGCAAGATAAAACTTAAAGGTTATTTCTATTTCAGCATATTTATGATATCATTACCTATATACACAGTAAATATTTATGCATAATAACAAAACACATATTCCAGATTACCGAAATGCGTTTGCAAACACGTTCAAGGTACTGGTCAACTTGCGGTAAACTCCGTATAACAGGCAGATTTTTCCTGTAATGTATAATACCTAAATATTCGGCAGTTATTCGATCACAAACGGGCAGCACAACAGATGATCTTATCCGTCTGATTTATGAATAAACATGGCTGGAAATATATTTTTGATGTACAAATTTTTATTTTTTCACTTTTTCATAACATTTTTCCTTTATAGTTACAATTATTGGAAAATAAGAGGTGTATAAATATTATTTAAACGAGGAGGATTTGCTGATGAAATTCACAAAAATGCAGGGCATTGGAAATGATTATGTATATGTAAACTGTTTTGAGGAAACTGTGGAGAATCCCGCTGCAGTAGCCAGATATGTCAGTGACCGTCACTTTGGTATCGGTTCTGACGGACTGATCCTGATCAAGCCATCCGAAATTGCTGACTGTGAGATGGATATGTATAACCTGGATGGTTCCCAGGGTGCCATGTGCGGAAATGGTATCCGCTGCGTTGCCAAATACGTTTATGACTATGGTATTGTAAACAAAGAACATATTTCCGTTGCAACCAGAAGCGGCATTAAATATCTGGACCTTACTGTAAAAAACGGAAAAGTATCTCAGGTTAAAGTAAACATGGGCTCTCCTATCCTGACTGCCAGACAGATTCCTGTAGTCTCTGAAAAGGAGGAAGTCATCAATGAGCCACTGGATGTCAACGGTGAAACCTACCATATCACAGGTGTCTCCATGGGAAATCCTCATGCCATTGTCTATATGTCCGACATAGATCACATGGATATCGAAAAGATTGGTCCTGCTTTTGAAAATCATGTTGCTTTCCCTGACCGCGTAAATACTGAATTTGTAGAAGTGATCGACGAACACACTGTAAAAATGCGTGTATGGGAACGTGGCTCAGGGGAAACACTTGCATGTGGCACAGGTGCCTGTGCAGTAGCAGTCGCTTCTGTCCTGAACGGACATGTAGATGGCGACAGTCCTGTCACTGTAAAGCTTCTGGGCGGAGACTTGCAGATTTTCTGGGACAGACAGGAGAACCTGGTTTATATGACAGGTCCTGCCACCACCGTTTTTGATGGTGAGATTGATGTAAGTTTTCTTAAATAAAAAATAAATGCTGAATAAGCGTTCTGATACGTTCTAAAAACCCGGTTTTACAATAATAAATTCTGTTATATGACAACATCAAAAGGGACGGATCCCAAAGTTATGTATCCGTCCCTTTTTTTTATTATACACAGTTATCAACTTTTACACTGCAAATTCCAGTATTCTTTCCACAATGAAAACTGCTGCACATGCGAATAACGCGACTGTGAGAAGACTTTTCTCCTTATATGCAGCTACAAGTGCCACAATAAATCCAATAGCAGCCGAGATCACACTGTCTGTTGCAAAAAGAATTGCAGGAAATGTCATTGCCGCCAGACATGCATAAGGAACATAATACAGAAATGATTTGATAAACGGACTTGTAATCTCTTTTCTTGAAAGAGCCAGAGGAAGCACGCGGATCAGATATGTAACTGCTGCCATTACCAGAATGTAAATATAAATATTATGACTCATGAACTCTCTCCTCCTCTTTCTCATCCTCTATCGGACAGAAATATGCTGCCGCACCTGCCACGATCAATGTAGTGATAATGATCACAAACCCAGAAGAAACCTCTGACAATAACGGGATCATTTTAAACAGAGTACTGATCACCATCGCTGCTGCCACAACTGCCAGCACTGCTTTATTGTGCTTTGCAGGTGGAATAATAATCGCAAGAAACATTCCATAGATAGCCACACTGAGTGCACTCATCATAAAATCCGGAAGAAGATTTCCTGAAATGGCTCCTGCAAGAGTTCCAAGTACCCACCCCGGAATCGCCACACACATAGCACCGTAATTGTAAAACGCACTTACCTTTCCGGGCTGACTGGCACTGATACCGAAAATCTCATCTGTCACGCCAAATGCTGCAATATAGCGGTGTATCGGAGATTCATCTCTTCGAAATTTCTGCGCAAGCGAAAATGACATCAGGCAATATCTCAGATTAATGATTAACTGCGTCAGTGCCATCTCCCAGTAGGAACCTCCCATCACCATAATATCAAGTCCCGCAAACTGCCCTGCTGATGTTACGTTTGTCATTGAGATCAGCACTGCCTGCCAGATACTCAGTCCATCCGCAACTGCCATCATACCAAAGGTAAATGATACTGCAAAATATCCAAGTCCTATGGGCACACCATGCTTTAAGCCCTGTCTGAAGCTTCCACTTCTCATGTCTTTCTCCTCCTGCCGTACTTTTGTTAATCTTTTTGACACAGATAACCCGGAGAACAGCACTCTGTCTCCGGGTTTCAATCAGTACTATCTGATCTGTTTTATTGCATATGAATAAATTCTCTTAAAAGTTCTCATAGAATAATGGACACCGTCATCTGTATAGCCTCGGAATTCACAACGGGTCGTATATCCATGTCTCATCAGATAAGAATAACTGTTGATCCATTTAAAATTCCCATTCAGCCTCTGCCTCAGCCTGTTATTAAATCCACGGATCTCTGATTCTTTTCGCGTAGGTTTCATTGCCGTATTACATGGATTAACAGACATATAAAATAATTCACAGTTTCTGGTCGTAAGCTTTCTGGATAACCCATTCATATAAGAAGCATAATCTGATGCAACGGAATCATAGCTGACGCCTTTTCCATTTTTATGGATCAGATCATTTACTCCCAGATTAAAAATAACGGCTGTCTTTTTTTCATTATCATCTGTTTTGCTGATTTCATCAAACAGCTGTTTCTCTCCCCATTTCTTCATCCAGTCAAGACCCTGTCCTGTCTGGCATACAAAGCTCATTTTCTTCAGGATATCAGATCCACACTGTCTCTGCAGGGTACTGCGGAGCATTGCTGTGCGTGAATCTCCCACAAAAATGATCTTATCATATTTGTCCACGCTGTCTGCAAGACCACCTACATAAATATCCGGTTCCTGGCTCCATTTATATTTAACAGGATAAAGATGGATATTCTTTGTCACATGCAGCTTCTCATATGCCTGATACATTGGATCACATGTCTGTCCTCTGACTGTTGACCATCCCAGAAATGTATAGCCATTTCTGTTAATTTCTGTAGGAAGGATCACCGTGCTTCCACATTTTACTTTCTTTTTAATGATCTGTCCTGCAGTTTCTATTGTGACTGTTTTCGTAACTGTTGTCTTATTTTTCGATGCCTTATTTTTTAATGCTGAAGACTGATCTGCAGATGCCGCCCATGCTGATATCGGTGTTATTGTAAATATTAATATACATACCAGAAGAAAATATAAACTTCTTCCATATACATGTCTCTTTTGCTTTCTCATTACTGCCTTCTTCTCTGACTGATTTTTATCATACTTTTTACAAGTTTACAACATCTCTTACAAACAGTCAACTGTCTTCCCTGTTACATTTACATTCTTTACATACTCCATACAAAATAGAATTCTTACACTGCAGAGTAAAGCCATGTCCCTCTTCAATATGATGTGATATCTCTTCCATAAAATGACATTCCAGATGTATGATTTTTCCACATTTCACACATTTCAGATGTAGATGATGCTCACAGCCACGTCCCGGCTCTACATATTGATAGGTAGCCTGACATCCCTTTTCAGCTACATATTTAATCACAGTCCCATCTGTGGCAAGCTTATCCAGATAGCGGTAAATAGTTGTAATATTCACCTCACTGTCATGCTCCTTCAGATATTCATCCACATCAGCTGCTGTTACAGTATGATCATTGCTGTTCTTCAGGTATTCAAGTATTTTTCTGCGGCTTGCTGTTACATAACTGCTTCCTGCCATAATTTTCTATATTTCCTCCTAAAATTATCCTTCCGGCAGATGAGCTCTGATTCTGTCAAAAGGCGATTCCCAGAAATTCAATAATGATCCCCCAGAATACTCCCAGTCCATAAAGAGTTCCAACTATCTTCAGATTCTGATTTCTGTCTTTATTCAGGCGGAACAAGATCAGAAGACCGACCCCTGCATTTACCAGAAGTCCCGACATCATTGCTCCTGCTCCGATAATATGGTCCAGATACAGCTGAGTGATCACTACAGAAGATGCACAGTTGGGAATCAGACCGACCAGGGCCGAGATCAGTTCACCTACGACCGGTGTTCCTGTAAAAAGTCCTGCCAGTGTTTCTTCTCCCACTAATCCAATGATAATATTTAAAACAAGAGAAATCAAGAAAATATACACAAAAACTTTCATTGTATGAAAGGCTGCCGAAGAAATGATCCCATGTTCACAATGGCATCTTTCTTCTTCGCAAATCTCATGGATATCCATATCCTTCTCCTGTTTTTTAAGGATATGTGTATAGACATATTCCAGTACCAGACCGGAGAGCATTCCAATAGCTGCTTTACATGCCAGTATTTTTACAATTGTTATCACCGGAACTGCATTGGAAATCATGATCGGGAACATTTCATCTGAAGTAGAAAGATATACTGCGATCAGTGTCCCAACTGTGATCACCCGTCCTGAGAAAAGGCTGGAGGCTGCTGCTGAGAAACCGCACTGGGGGATTACTCCCAGAAGTCCGCCCCATACAGGTCCCATTTTTCCCGCTGTGCGGATCCTGGCACGGGCAACAGATCCTGTCTTATGCTCCAGCCACTCCATAAATACGTACGTAAGAAAAAGAAATGGCAACAGCTTGATGCTGTCTATCACTGAATCTAATATAATCTCTGGCATATTTTTCTCCCTGTCTATAATGATCATGCAATTTATATTTACGTTCTGTCCGTATTTGCAACTCATTTACATTTGCAATCTGTTTGCATTTCTGTATTATATAGCATTTCTCCGATTTGTCAAGACCTGAACTTATGGAGTAATATCTTATGACATAATAAAAAAGACCATCTTCCGGGTATAGGGGAAAAGTCCGGAGAATGATCTTTTTGTTTTATTTATACAGTAATAAAAGAGGTTATGTATATTAATTATTCAGCAACTGCCTTAAACGCTTCGTCAAGATCCTGAATGATATCGTCAATATTCTCAGTACCAATGGAAAGACGGATCGTATTTGGTTTGATACCCTGGTCAAGAAGTTCCTCTTCTGTGCACTGGCTGTGTGTAGTTGTAGCAGGATGGATAACAAGAGACTTCACATCAGCTACATTTGCAAGCAGTGAAAACAGTTCAAGATTATCGATAAAGTCTTTTGCTTTCTGTGCATCCCCCTTGATCTCAAATGTAAAGATAGAACCACCGCCATTAGGGAAATATTTTTTGTAAAGTTCCTGCTGCTCCGGATCTGTTGCTACAGATGGATGATGAACTTTCTCTACCTGCGGGTGATTATTTAAGTACTGAACAACCTTCAGCGCATTCTCTACATGGCGTTCCACACGAAGAGACAGTGTTTCAAGTCCCTGAAGGAAAATAAATGAACTTACAGGGGAGATTGTTGCACCCGTATCGCGGAGAAGGATCGCACGGATCTTTGTGACAAATGCTGCAGGTCCGCATGCCTTTGTAAAGCTTACTCCATGGTAGCTTGGATTTGGCTCTGTCAGGGATGCAAATTTACCTGATGCTTCCCAGTCAAACTTACCGCTTTCAACGATAACACCGCCGATTGTTGTTCCATGACCACCGATGAATTTAGTTGCTGAATGTACAACGATATCTGCACCATATTCGATTGGTCTTACAAGGTAAGGTGTTGCAAATGTGTTATCTACAACAAGGGGGATCTTGTGTGCATGAGCAATCTTTGCAATACCCTCAATATCTACTACATCAGAGTTCGGATTTCCAAGTGTTTCGATATAAACTGCTTTTGTGTTGTCCTGGATTGCGTTCTCTACTTCTTCAGGATTAAATACATCAACAAATGTTGTTGTAATTCCATAAGCCGGAAGTGTATGCTCAAGCAGGTTTGTTGTTCCACCATAGATATTCTTGGCTGCTACGATATGGTCACCCTGCTGTGCAAGGTTCTCGATCGTATATGTGATCGCAGCTGCACCGGATGCTACTGCAAGTGCTGCTGAACCGCCTTCAAGTGCTGCGATTCTCTTCTCGAATACGTCTTCTGTAGGATTTGTCAGACGTCCGTAGATGTTACCTGCATCTGCAAGCCCAAAACGAGCTGCTGCATGATCGCAGTTTCTGAATACATAGGAAGATGTCTGGTAAATCGGAACTGCTCTTGCATCTGTAACCGGATCCGGACTTTCCTGTCCTACGTGAAGCTGTAATGTCTCAAATTTAAAATGTCTGTCTTTTCTCTCGATTTTTTTGCTCATGTGCCTGTCCTCATCTTTCTCTGATTTATGATAATAGTCTTGATATCCTCTTCTATTTCTACTCTTTTCATATCTGTTTGATATGATTTAGCATAGTTGTATGTTACCACGCTATTCCTAGTATGTCAATAGGAAAAAGGTAGTTATTTTCTATTACTTCTTATAGCTTATAACTATATGTTTACAGACATAAAATGAGGGGCAAAAAATATTTTGCCCCTCATAACATCCCGATTTATTTAATACAGCTCTCGATCACACCGCCGCCCACAACAATATCTCCATCATAAAGAACAACTGCCTGTCCTCTTGTGATGGCTCTCTGGGGTTTGTCAAAACGCACGTGCAGAACACCGTCCTCTGTCTGCCATGCCACTGCATCCTGCTCAGTATGACGGTAACGGATCTTCGCCTTCAGTCTCATTGGCTCTCTCAGAGATTCACAGGAGATCAGATTTACCTTTTCAGCTGTCAGCTCTGTATGGAAAAGATCCTCATTACTTCCCAGAACTACCTGATTTGTCTTTGGAGAAATATCACACACATACAGTCTGGATGCTGCCGGAATGCCAAGTCCTCTTCTCTGTCCAAGTGTATAATGAATGATCCCTTTATGCTTTCCGATAACATTCCCTTCCTGGTCCACAAAATCTCCCGGGGTTGACCGGCGTCCTGTATACTGCTCGATAAATTTTGCATAATCACCATCAGGCACAAAGCAGATATCCTGACTGTCATGTTTTCTGGCATTGACAAATCCATGCTTCTCTGCGATCTCACGGACTTCAGTCTTGTGAAGACTGCCAAGTGGCAGAGAAATATGTGCAAGCTGCTCCTGTGTCAGCATATAAAGTACATAGCTCTGATCTTTCGTATCATCCACAGCCTTCTTCAACAGATAACGACCTTTTTCCTCATCATATTCCACACGTGCATAATGACCGGTTACAATATAATCATACTCCAGTTCCCGCATTCTCTGGAACATCTTATCAAATTTCAGATAACGGTTGCAATCAATACATGGGTTGGGAGTACATCCATGCTCATAGGCATCTATGAAACGGTCTATAACATCTTCTTTAAATCTCTCAGAAAAGTTAAAAACGTAATACTTCATTCCCATTCTGAAGCAGACACTTCTGGCATCCTCCACATCATCCAGGGAACAGCAGGTGTTCTCCTTTTTTTCACCTATATCCTCATTATGAAACAGTTTCATGGTAGCGCCAATGCACTCATCACCGGTTTCCTTTGTAAGCAGAGCTGCCACAGAGCTGTCTACTCCGCCGCTCATTGCAATAATAGCTTTTCTCATATTTTCATTCCATCCTGTCTTAATAAATATCCTGTTATCTGTTCATGCTCAATATCGCTATTCTACCACATCTGGGCAACGTAAAAAAAGCCCCTTTCAGGGCTTTTTTCAGGCTTTTTTATATTACACTGCCGTTTTATACAAATAACGGTGTGGAATAGTAACGGTCTCCTGAGTCCGGAAGGAGGGCTACGATGGTCTTTCCTTTATTTTCCGGTCTCTTTGCCAGCTGGATAGCCGCATAGAGAGCTGCACCGGAGGAAATACCCACAAGAATCCCCTCATGTTTTGCGATCAGTTTACCTGTAACAAAAGCATCTTCATTCTCAATCGGAAGAATTTCATCATAAACTTCTGTATTTAATGCCTTTGGAACAAATCCCGCACCGATTCCCTGAATCTTGTGGGGACCGCTCTTTCCCTGAGAAAGCACAGGGGAAGTTGCCGGTTCTACAGCTACCACCTTCACATCCGGATTCTGGGATTTCAGGTATTCTCCAACACCTGTGATGGTTCCGCCTGTACCAACGCCTGCCACAAAGATATCTACCTGTCCGTCTGTATCTCTCCAGATCTCAGGACCTGTGGTTTTCCTGTGAATCGCAGGGTTTGCCGGATTGTCAAACTGTCCCGGGATAAAACTGTTCTCATATTCTTTTGCAAGTTCGTTCGCCTTCGCGATAGCGCCATTCATACCCTTTGTTCCATCTGTCAGCACGATCTCCGCACCGTAAGCCTTCAGGATATTTCTCCTCTCAACGCTCATTGTCTCGGGCATTGTAAGGATAACTCTGTACCCTTTGATCGCTGCAAGAGACGCAAGACCAATTCCTGTGTTTCCTGATGTAGGCTCAATAATAACTGCACCTGGTTTCAGTACACCTCTCTCCTCAGCATCCTCGATCATGCTGAGCGCAATACGGTCTTTGGCACTTCCTGCAGGATTAAAGTACTCAAGCTTAACAAGTACTTTTGCTTCCAGTCCAAGCTCTTTTTCAATATTTCCAACCTCCAGAAGAGGAGTATTTCCAACCAGTTCCGCTGCATTCTTATAGATTTTTCCCATGAGTACGTCCTCCTTATTTCATACTAACCTTATATGAATTATATGTTATACACATGATATTCCATAAAACTCTTGTTGTCAAGAGGTAAAATCAAATTACATAATCATTTCCCATCTCTTCATACCAGTCTTTAAGATCCTGAAGTGTTATTTTGTCCAACACACCTCCAATAGCTTCATCCAGCATCTTCCACAGACGAAGTGTTACACATTCCCCTGCCCTGCTGCACTGATTCGGTTCATCTTCAAGACAGGCCACAGGTTTCATGCTGCCCTCTGTCAGCCGCAAAATAGTACCCACTGTATAAGTCTCCGGATCCCTGGCAAGCATATAACCGCCCTGTGCTCCTCTTAAACTCTTTACATATCCTGCTTTTTTTAATGATGAGATGATCTGTTCCAGGTATTTCTCCGAAATATTTTCTCTCGCAGCAACATCCTTGATCTTAACCAGTTCCCCTGTATTATGCACTGCAAGATCCAGCATCAGTCTTAACGCATATCTTCCCTTTGTCGAAATCTGCATATTCTAAAACCTCCCAAATAGACGTATATTCTTGTTCTTATTAATTATATAGTATTCCTAGCAATTTAGTCAAGATATATTTTTCTAACTCACATTTTCGCTTCACATGCTTTACCCCGCTCACCCAAAAGATATAAAAATCACAGGACTCATAAAGCCCTGTGACTCTCCCAAATATAACATTCCTTCTGAATGTCTCTTTTATCCTGTGAAAAATCTGTGATCAACAGACTTCTTTTACAACTCTTCATCCACATATTTCTGGATATTGGACGCATTCACATATTTTGTCACATGCTCTCCGTTCATGATCACAAGTGTAGGTGCCTGCATGATTCCAAACTCCCTGGCCATCTCAGGATTCTTTTCTGCATCGATAATCTCAAGCTCCTCTCCCTCAAGCATCTTCTTTGCCATCTTACAGTTTGGACAGGTGCTTGTTGTAAAAAGATACTTGTGCTCAGCCACAGGCTGGATCTTTACATCATCCTCAGTCATTGTAACCACACTTGTATGAACAGGCTGCATTTTTTTGATATCAGAATGCATGACATCATAAAGTGTACGATTCTTATACTCCTGAGCCTTACCATCATTCCAGTTCTGTACAGGTCTGTAATATCCTGTGATACGGCTGTAAACCTCCGCCTTCTTGCCACATTTCGGACAGGTGAAGTGCTCACCGCTTATATAACCATGTTCCTTACATACAGAATATGTAGGAGAAATGGTGTAATAAGGCAGTTTATAATTCTCTGCGATCTTGCGCACCAGAGCTGCCGCTGCCTTCCAGTCAGGAAGCTTCTCACCGATAAATGCATGGAATACAGTACCTGAAGTATACAATGTCTGCAGATCATCCTGGATATCCAGCGCATCAAAAATATCTGTGGTATATTCAACAGGAAGATGGGAACTGTTTGTATAATAAGGAGTATCCCCCTTCTTGCCTGCTGTCTTAATATCCGGCCAACGCTTTCTGTCATGTTTAGCCAGACGATATGATGTAGACTCTGCAGGAGTTGCTTCAAGATTGAACAGCTCTCCTTCATATTTTTCCTGATAATCAGAGAGGCGTTCCCTCATATGCAGAAGAACTTCTTTTGAAAACTTCTGTGTCTGTTCATCAGACATATCTTTACCTAACCAGCGCGCATTCAGGCCAACCTCGTTCATTCCCACCAGACCGATGGTTGAGAAATGATTGGAAAAGCTTCCCAGATATCTCTTTGTATAAGGATATAATCCCTCATCAAGAAGCTTGCCTATAACTTCTCTTTTGATATGGAGAGAACGGGCCGAAATATCCATCAGACGATCCAGACGATTATAAAATTCCTCCGGTGTCCTGGAAAGATATGCGATACGCGGCATATTGATGGTTACTACGCCTACAGAACCTGTGCTCTCACCTGAACCAAAAAATCCGCCGCTCTTCTTGCGCAGTTCTCTTAAGTCCAGACGCAGACGACAGCACATGCTTCGGATATCACTTGGCTTCATGTCACTGTTAATATAATTTGAGAAATATGGTGTTCCATATTTGGATGTCATTTCAAAAAGAAGACGGTTATTCTCTGTATCAGACCAGTCAAACTCTTTTGTAATGGAATATGTTGGGATCGGATACTGGAATCCGCGTCCGTTGGCATCACCTTCGATCATGGTCTCAATAAACGCCTTATTGATCATATCCATCTCTTCTTTGCAGTCCTTGTACTTGAAATCCATATTCTTTCCGCCCACAATGGCAGGAAGCTCTGCAAGATCATCCGGCACTGTCCAGTCCAGTGTAATATTGGAAAACGGTGCCTGTGTTCCCCATCTGCTCGGTGTGTTCACTCCGTAGATAAAGGATTCAATACATTTCTTCACTTCCGGATAGCTTAAATGATCTGCCTTGACAAAAGGTGCCAGATAAGTGTCAAAGGAAGAAAATGCCTGGGCTCCTGCCCACTCATTCTGCATGATCCCAAGGAAATTCACCATCTGATTGCACAGAACACTCAGATGCTTCGCAGGTGAAGATGTAATCTTTCCTTCAATACCTCCAAGTCCCTCCTGTATCAGCTGCTTTAATGACCATCCTGCACAGTATCCTGTCAGCATTGACAGATCATGGATATGGATATCTGCGTTTCTGTGTGCATCTGCGATTTCATTGTCATAAATCTCAGACAGCCAGTAATTGGCAGTTACAGCACCTGAGTTGCTTAAGATCAGACCGCCAACTGAATAGGTAACTGTAGAATTCTCTTTTACACGCCAGTCCTCAACCTTCACATAGCTGTTTACGATCTCCTTATAGTCCAGGATTGTTGATTTCATGTTGCGGACTTTCTCTCTCTGTTTGCGGTAAAGAATGTATGCCTTGGCTACATCTGCATATCCCGCCTGAATCAGTACATTCTCAACACTGTCCTGGATTTCTTCTACTGTAATCTTATTATCTGTGATCTTTTTCTGAAAATCAGAAGTAACACGCAGACCTAAGAGATCGATCATCTCTTCGCTATAATTTTTCTCTTTCGCATCAAAGGCTTTATGGATGGCTGCCGTGATCTTGCCGATCTTAAACTCATCCACCTCACCGTCACGTTTTACTACCTGAAACATATCTATGCCCCCATTTTCTCTTGTTCATATGTCCTTCCGGCATCTTCATGCCAGAGAAGTTTCGTCTGCCATACACTTCCAGGCAAACGCTGTAGATTTATTGTATCAAAGTATCATCTGTTCGTCAACACGCAAAAATACCATATAATGTTCTATTTATTTTCAAAAAGCACAATATATGGTATTTTCGTTATTAAAAAATATTTTTTCTATACAACTTTGGCATAGATTTCCTTAGGAACTCTTGCCTTTACAGCAATTCCGTCTTCTGTATATTCTTCTGATATAAGCTGTCCATATTCACGGATAAGCTGAATTTTTCCAGCCTCCTGATAAGGAAAAAGACGTTCCACATAAATCTGTTCTTCTGCCAGAAGTTTTTCCAGAAGGTCGTTCAGGTCTTCCAGTCCCTCTCCTGTCTTCGCTGAAATCTTCAGTGCATAGTCAGACTTAAAATCTCTTAACACGGATGCACCCTGTGCATCCTGCTTGTTAAAAAGTGTAATGATCTTCTTTCCCATTACTCCAAGTTCTTTCAGGGTTTCATATACCACATACATCTGCATTTCTGCCTGTGGGTTAGAAGAATCTACTACATGAATAATGTAATCTGCATATTTTGCTTCCTCAAGCGTACTTTTAAATGCTTCTATCAGATGATGAGGCAGCTTATGGATAAATCCGACTGTATCTGTCAGAAGGATCTGCTGCCCATCCTTCAGATCCAGAAGTCTTGTTGTCGGATCCAGAGTCGCAAACAATTTATCTTCCGATAAGACCTCTGAACCTGTCAGTTTATTCAGAAGTGTGGATTTTCCTGCATTGGTATATCCTACAATTGCAGCAGTCTTCATATTTCCCCTTGCACGACCGGAGCGGATCAGTTCCCTGTGTTTCTCCACTTGGGATAATTCCTGCTTCAATGCAGAAATCCTTGTACGGATAAGACGTCTGTCTGTCTCCAGCTTCTTCTCTCCGGGACCTCTTGTTCCGATTCCTCCACCAAGACGGGAAAGAGATTCTCTGAGTCCTACCAGACGGGCTGATCTGTATCGAAGCTGTGCAAGTTCTACCTGTATCTTACCTTCACTGGTTATAGCACGGGCAGCAAAAATATCCAGAATCAGCAGTGTTCTGTCCATCACCTTACAGTCCAGCTCCCTTTCCAGATTATTCAGCTGTGCAGGTGAAAGTTCATCATCGCAGATGACCCCCGTCGCATTCATGGCATACACTAATGCACGTACTTCCTCTATCTTACCTTTACCAATATAAGTTCCCGGATGTACTGCTTCTCGATTCTGGATGATCTTTCCCACTGTAACAGCACCCGCAGTTGATGCAAGCTCCTCCAGTTCATTCAGAGACTCTTCTACATTATCATTATCACCTGTCTGAACTCCTATAAGAACTACACGTTCTTCAAGCTTTCCAAATTCTTCCATAAATTCTCCTCAGTCTGTTGGATATTATACACGTGTTTTAAGAAATGCCAGTTCTTTTTTAACAGTTTTATCTTCAGGATATAATTCCAGATATTCCTGTGCCTTCTGCAGAGCAGTCTGGAAATCCAGTTTTTTCTCATAGACTACTATCTCGTTAAACAGCAGACTTTGCATATCTTCTGCTCCTGCCACATGGATTCCGCTTGCTATATTGGAAAGAGCACTGTCATAATCTCCATCCTCAATATCACACAGTGCAAGTCCGTTAAATCCTTTTGCACCATTTTCTGCCTGTGATACATATTGCTGGAACATGGTTTTTGCATTTGCACTGTCGCCCTTGTCCATATACACCATTCCAAGCAGAGCTAACGCCTCTGTATCATCACCGTCTATGGCCTGTTTCAGTTCACTTTCAGCATTTTCATAATCATTCATATAATAATAAACCCTGCCGCGGTCACAGTGATCCTTTGCATTCTTCGCAGTTCCTGACAGCGCAGCTTCCAGATACCTGGTACCATCAGCTTCCATATCCTTATTCAGATATGCCCCATAAATCTGGATAGCCCTGTCATAGGTCGCATCTTCACCATATGCCTGTTCAAAGTCAGAAGCAGCCTCCTCGTAAGAATCTCTTGCCAGCGCTGTCTCTCCTGCAAGAAAATACAGATCTGCATCCATATCATAATCCTCTGCCAGAGCCTGACAGTCTGCCAGCGCAGCCTCATATTCCTTCACCTTGAGATAAGCAGCAGCCCTATACGACAGAATATCTTTTTTCAGTGCCTTTCCTACTTTGTCACACTCAAGAGCATTGTTAAAATATGTTATGGCTTCTTCATAATTTCCAAGCTTAAGCAAAGCCACTCCTGCACCTCTGTATGACTGTGCCGGCTTCACTCCTGCTGAAACTGCAGTCTCATATTCTTCCAGCGCAGCCTCATAATTACCCTGCTCCAGATCCATGGCAGCCTGTTTATAATTTTTTGTATCTTCAGCACTGCAGCCTGTCAGAAGGACAAAACCCAGACAGGCTGCAGCCATAAACCATCTTTTTTTTCTGTTATTCATGTAATTCCCTTGTCAGCAGATCAGTCAATGATCAGCCCTTCAGATTCCATTACTTTTACTACAGATTCCACATTCTCATGACAGATTTCATCAGTTCCTGCCTCCACCATAACACGGATAAGAGGTTCTGTACCACTCTCACGCACAAGAATACGGCCATCGCTTCCCAGTTTTTTTGCAACTGTTTCTACTGCTGCAACTACCTTTGGATTCTCCCTTGCAGTCTTCTTATCTGCTACACGGACATTTCTGAGAAGCTGGGGATAAACTTTCATTTCCTTTGCCAGATCACACAGCGTTGATTTCTTCTCCACGCAGGCTTCCATTACCATCAGAGAAGTAAGGATTCCATCACCCGTTGCAGCATAACGACTGAAAATAATATGTCCGGACTGCTCACCGCCCAGGCTGTATCCATTCTCCATCATATTCTCTGCCACATATTTATCTCCGACTGCTGTCTGCTCATATTTCATGCCTTCTCTTTCCAGAGCTTTATACAGTCCCAGATTAGACATAACTGTGGTCACTACTGTATCATCTTTTAATCTTCCCTGTTCTTTGAGATATTTTCCACACACATACATGATTCCGTCACCGTCGATCACATTTCCCATATGGTCAACAGCTATACAACGGTCAGCATCACCATCATACGCAAAACCGATATCCAGTCCATTATCTACAACATATTTCTGCAGAACCTCAATGTGGGTAGATCCACAGTTTGTATTAATATTTGTACCATCCGGCTGATTATTGATCACATAAGTCTTTGCCTGAAGTGCCTCAAACACACTCTTCGCAATGGCAGAAGAACTTCCGTTCGCACAGTCAAGTCCAACCTTGATCCCCTTGAAATCACGGCTTGGAATAGAGATCAGATGTCCGATATAGCGATTTCTTCCTGAAGCAAAATCCACAGTACGTCCGATATCTTCTTTTGTTGCCAGAGGAAGATCTTCAATCAATCCATCCAGATATGCCTCGATCCTTGCCTCTACTTCCGCTTCGATCTTCTGACCGTTTCCATTGAGAAGCTTGATACCATTATCATAAAACGGATTATGGCTGGCAGAGATCATGATCCCACAGTCAAAATCCTCTGTGCGTACTGCATAAGAAACGCTTGGAGTAGTAGTCACATGAAGAAGATATACATCTGCACCAGATGCTGTCAGACCTGCAACAAGTGCATATTCAAACATATAACTGCTTCTTCTTGTATCCTTTCCGATAACAATCTTGGCCTTGTGGTCTCTTCCGTAATACCAGCCAACATAACGTCCTACTTTAAATGCATGATCAACTGTCAGCTTAACATTAGCTTCTCCACGAAATCCATCTGTTCCAAAATATTTTCCCATAATAACTCTCCTTTACTCACACACTGTCTGCAGCCACTTCTGTCGCTGTTCCTGCTTATTATTTATAAAGCCCCTGCGGATATACACCTGATTCTGTAAGATTTTTAAATGCGTTCATTACTGTTTTTTTATCTTCCTGATAAGTAACACCAAACCAGGTGTCCTTTGTCTCCAGAACATCAACCTGGGCACTTCCATTCCTGATCAGATGATCTACCAGTTCCGGAAGCAGATACTCTTTCTTGATATCACCGTCAGTCAGACCACCGAGAAATTCCACGAATCCTTTTTCAAGAGTCTCCATAAAATCCGGTGTCAGTCCCCACATATTCATGGAAACAAGATTCTTAATGTCCAGTTCCTGTACACTTCCGTCTGCTTTTCTTGACTCAGCACCTGTGGCAGTCTTAAATATATCATGTGTCTCAATTACACCTGTAAGCTGTCCATTCTCAATATTACAGATTCCTCTTGTAACACTTCCGTTATCACTCAATGTATTTCCAAGTCTGAAACCTGCCATACAGATATGGAGTTTACCGTCTTTGGGCTGTTCCTGTACAAGATAATCATGTACCCTTACATAGGCTTCTTTTCCGTAATAATCATCTGCATTGATAACAATAAACGGTTCATCCAGAACCTTCTTTGCTGCAAGTACAGCCTGCCCGGTTCCCCATGGTTTTGTACGGTCAGTCGGCTTCGTAAATCCATCAGGCAGATCATCCAGTTCCTGGAAAACATATTCTACCTCTGTGATCTTCTCAATACGCTCACCTATCACTCTGCGGAATTCTTCCTCCAGATCTTTACGGATAATAAAAACTACTTTGTTAAATCCTGCTTCCAGCGCATCGTGGATAGAATAATCCATAATGATTTCTCCGCATGGTCCCACAGGTGCAAGCTGCTTGATCCCTTTTCCAAAACGGCTGCCAATCCCTGCTGCCATAATTACAAGAGCTGTTTTTTTCATAAATATTTTCCTCCTGTTTTCCTTCTAAAAAATAATATTTTATTTATTCATCCTGCAGATTACTCAGTTTTGCAGCCTGGTCTGCTGCTATCAGACTGTCAATGATCTCATCCAGATCACCATTCAAAATATTCTCAAGCCTGTGCAGCGTCAGCTTGATCCTGTGGTCTGTCACACGTCCCTGTGGGAAGTTATAAGTTCTGATCTTCTCTGAACGGTCTCCTGTTCCAATCTGGCTTCTTCTTGCCTCTGCCTCAGCATCATGCTGTTTTGCAAGTTCCATCTCATACAGACGGGAACGAAGTACCTTCAGTGCCTTGTCTTTATTCTTAAGCTGTGATTTCTCATCCTGGCAGGAAATAACGATTCCTGTAGGAATATGTGTCAGTCGCACAGCAGAGTCTGTTGTGTTGACACACTGTCCACCATTTCCTGATGCACGGAACACATCAAATTTACAGTCATTCATATCCAGATGAAAATCAATTTCCTCAGCTTCCGGCATAATTGCCACTGTACATGTAGAAGTATGGATACGTCCACCGGATTCTGTTTCAGGAACTCGCTGTACCCTGTGTACGCCACTCTCATATTTCAGTCTGGAATATGCGCCCGCACCTGTGATCATAAATGTTACTTCCTTGAATCCTCCGATCCCATTTTCATTAAGACTCATCATCTCTGTTTTCCAGCGGCGGGACTCTGCATATTTTACATACATACGGTATATCTCTGCTGCAAAAAGAGCAGCCTCATCTCCACCTGCGCCTCCACGGATTTCCACGATAACGTTCTTATTGTCATTTGGATCCTTGGGAAGAAGAAGGATCTTAAGCTCATGCTCCAGCTCCTCTACATTCTTCTTTGCTTCAGACAGCTCCTCTTTGAGCATCTCTCGCATGTCCTCATCTTTCTCTTCCTCAAGCATAGAAAGACTGTCCTGTATTGTTTCTTTATTCTTTTTATATTCCCGGTAAGTATCTACGATCGGCTGCAGATCACTCTGTTCCTTCATCAGTTTCTGAAAATGCTCCTGATTGTCAGTGACTCCTGGTTCCCCAAGTTCATTAAGCACTTCCTCAAAACGAATGAGCAGATCGTCTAATTTATCAAACATATTCATCCTCCTGTGATTTATTTCGTCCCAGAACCACACGGTCCAACCCTGCAAGGTCCTGTCGTATCTCAATATCTTCAAATCCTTCTTTCCGCAAAAGATCCGCCACGTCCTTCCCCTGACTACAGCCTATCTCATATAAAAGCCAGCCGCCAGGTACAAGATGATCCTTTGCCTGTTCTGTGATCGTCCTATAAAAATAAAGTCCGTCTTCCATGCCATCCAGAGCCATACGCGGATCATGAAATCTTACTTCCTCCATAAGTTCTTCAATCTCGGCAGTAGGGATATAGGGTGGATTTGATATAATCATATCATAAGCTCTGGTATGATTTCCATTATTATTTTCATGTTCTGCATCTTTTATTGTATCTTTTGGGGTATTATCTGTTTCATGTACAGTGTTCTGCATTTCAGAAAACAAATCACTCTTTATAAATTCCGCACGCTCTTCCACTCCCAGCGTTTGTGCATTTCTCACAGCCACCTTCAGTGCACCTTCTGACAGATCCACGCCTGTCCCATATGCATCTTTCCGCTCTTTCAAAAGACTGATCAGAATGCAGCCTGAACCAGTACACATATCAAGAATGTGCGGATTTTTTTCAGTTTCCATACATTCCAGTGCTGATTCTGTCAGAGTTTCTGTATCCTGTCTGGGTACCAGCACATTCTCATCTACATAAAATTCATATCCCATAAAAAAAGCCTGATGCGTCAGATGCTGCAGAGGTATGTGTCCGGCACGTCTGCTGATCAGTTCCATATAACTTTCAGCAGTACTTTCAGTAACACTTTCTTCCCCGTGTGCAAAATAATACGCCCGGCTTTTTCCAGTAATATATTCCAGAAGGAGCCAGGCATCCAGCCCGGCTTCCTCAATCCCTGCATTTGCAAGGATCATCTGTCCTTTTTTTAATAATCCTGTCAGAGTTTCTCCACTCATGGCTCAACCTCAACACCAAATTCTTCTTTCAGATATGCACGCCAGTCAAAAACCGCCTCTACTGCTTTGATCGCAACCTCTGCCATATCTGCTGTCGGTTCCTTAGTCGTAAGTTTCTGCATTGCCAGACCTGGTTTACTGAAAAAATCAGCAATCTTGCTGTCCGATCTTCCAGCCCACTGAATAATCTCAAAGGATATTCCGGCTACGACCGGTACCATAAGAAGCCTTCCAAATAGTCTTACCCAGTAAACCGGCACCAGAACAAAAATAAAATGCAGGAAAATGCTGACCAGCATGACCAGAAAGAGAAAGCTCGTTCCACATCTCTTATGCAGTCTGGAACTTGCAAGAACATTCTCCACTGTAAGCGGCAGTCCATGTTCCACACAATTAATACACTTATGTTCTGCTCCATGATACATAAAGGTCCTCTGGATATCCTTCATTCTGGAGATCAGAAGCATATATCCCATAAACAGTGCAAGCTTCACAAATGCCTCTACCACTGTAACCACAAACTCAGAAGCTCCAACATTCCTGCAGAGACTGGCAAGGGCATAGGGCAATAACATAAATGCAGCCACTGACACCAGGATTGACACAGCCACTGTCACATACAACAGCCCTTTGAACTGTTTATCCTCTTTTGCCTTCTTTGCAGCAAGCTCCTCTTCTGAAAGTGTTGCATTCTTCTGCTTTTCCTCTTCGTCCTCTTCATCTCCTGCAACTTCAGCAGAATACATCAGACATTTGGTGCCGACTACCAGCGAATCCACAAAGCTTACCACACCACGGATCAGAGGGTATTTAAGAAATTTTGCTTTTCCAAATACACATTTATAGTCTTCAACCTTTAATTCAATCTCATTGTCCGGCCTGCGGACAGCAATGGAGTATTTATCTTTATGGCGCATCATGATGCCTTCCATTACAGCCTGGCCACCGATATTTGATGATTTCATTTTTTTCTCCCACAGAAAACAAGAAAGGCTGAGATTTCCCAACCTCAACCTTCTCAATTCTTACTATATTCTTCTGATTATTTGTTCAGGCCGTATTTCTTATTAAACTTATCGATACGTCCACGAGCCTGAGCTGCCTTCTGCTGACCTGTATAGAATGGATGACATTTAGAGCAGATTTCTACGTGGATGTCCTGTTTTGTAGATCCTGTTACGAATGTGTTTCCACAGTTGCAGGTTACAGTTGCCTGATAATAATTAGGATGGATTCCTTCTCTCATGATTTTCACCTCTCTGTAAAGATTCTATTTTCTATTCGTATTCATTTGACGAATTTACTATTAAACAGCTTTATGAGTATAACATATTATACTGGGGAATGCAAGTTATTTTCAAATTTATTTCAGCCTGTTTTCATATAAATTTCTGTTTTTTTACAGTCTGGACAAATTCCTGATTATTTCTGGTACGTGTGAACATATTAAGGATCTGTTCCACTGCGTCTTCGGATTTCATTCCATTAAGTGCCTTACGCATAATGTAAACTGCTTCCTGTTCCTCTCTGCTAAGCAGCAGATCCTCTCTTCTTGTACCTGATTTCTGAATATCAATAGCAGGGAACACGCGCTTTTCCTGTAGCTTACGGTCAAGCACCAGTTCCATATTGCCGGTCCCCTTGAATTCCTCATAAATCACATCATCCATCTTGCTTCCTGTATCTACAAGAGCTGTGGCAAGAATCGTAAGGCTTCCGCCTTCCCTCATATTTCTGGCCGCACCAAAAAAGCGTTTCGGCATATGAAGGGCTGCAGGGTCCAGACCACCGGAAAGAGTTCGTCCGCTCGGCGGTATGATCAGATTATATGCTCTTGCCAGCCTTGTAATGGAATCAAGAAGGATCGTAACGTCCTTTTTATGTTCCACCAAACGACGCGCACGTTCTACCACCATCTCAGACACACGTTTGTGATGTTCCGGCAATTCATCGAATGTAGAATAGATAACCTCCACATTATCACCGCGGATAGCCTCTTTGATATCTGTAACCTCTTCAGGACGTTCATCGATCAGAAGAATAATCAGATGCATGTCCGGATTGTTTCTCAGAATAGATTTTGCCACATCTTTTAACAAAGTTGTCTTACCTGCTTTCGGAGGAGATACGATCATACCTCTCTGTCCCTTACCAATAGGACTGATCAGATCCACTATCCTCATTGCAACTGTACCGCCCGGTCTTTCCATTACCAGCCTCTCATTTGGAAAGATCGGTGTCATATCTTCAAAATTATATCTTTTCTGTCCTTCACTCGGATGGAAGCCATTAATAGATGTCACATACAAAAGAGCACTGAATTTCTCTCCCTGGGTTTTAATACGGATATTTCCCTTAATGATATCTCCTGTTTTCAGGTTAAATCTGCGTATCTGGGAAGGAGATACATAAATATCATTCTCTCCCGGCAGGTAATTCTCACAGCGGATAAATCCATATCCATCCGGAAGCACTTCAAGGATCCCATCTGCCCTCTCACCGCTGTCCAGCTGCGCTGTCTCTGCAGGTGCATGACTCTGGGGTGTTCTTTCTCTGACATTTTCCCCTTCACTCTGCTGAGGTTTTTCCTGAACTGTTTCCTGCGCTTTTGTTGTTTCCTGTGTTTTAGTCCCGCTTTCCAGTTCATCCTCGTGAAGCATTCTCTCTATCAGTTCCGGTTTTCTCAATGCTGAAACTCCTTTTAAACCTCTTGCCTTTGCCAGATCTTTTAAAGTTGCCAGCGATAATGATTCATACTTTTCTCTCATAAAATAATCCTCTGCCTTTTTGCTCTGATTGTTAATAATCATAATTATTTTGATTTTGTTTTTTAATTTCTCATGTATATAACTGAATTTTTCTTAGATTGTTAATCTATAATCTTTTTTCTGTAACAGTTAATGGGATAATCTGTCTGAACCGACATGAATATCAGATTATATAATGATATCAGAAGAAAAAAACATTCTTTACTGGTATCTGTATGTTTATTTTAACACATATTCTGCATCATTGACAATACTATATTATTCTAAATTGCCTCTATTGACAAGCAATTTCATACGACATAAAAATTATATTATCGACATAACTTATTGTAATAAAAAAAGTAATTTTTCCATTTATATCAGAATAAACAGTCCAAATTACTTTTTTCATTAAACTTATCTGACTTAGTGAATCAAATTTCCTACTAATCCATAAGAAACAATATACATGATCACAGTAGCCATTATAATTCCACACAAAATCGCCAGAGACGACTTCTTAATATCAATTTCCAAAAGAGAAGCGATCAGAGAACCCGTCCACGCTCCGGTTCCCGGAAGCGGGATTCCTACAAACAGCATCAAGCCCCAGAATTCATATTTCTTTACCTGATCACTTTTACTCATGGCACGGTTCTCAAGTTTTATGATCAGTCCTCTGAAAATCTTTGTTTTCTTTAACACTTTAAAGATCTGCCGGATAAACAGCAGGATAAACGGAATTGGAATAATATTTCCGATAATACAAAGAGGAATGGCTTTCGCAGCGGATATCTTCAGCAGAGATGCTGCAAGAAGCCCTCCTCGAAGTTCCAGCAGCGGAATCATGGAAATAAAAAATACAGCCCCCTCCGGTGAAATATATTGTGACAGGTTCTGTGAGAACCAATGTACCAGTGCTTCCATAAAACCTCCTAAATCTTATTTCAGATAATCTTTCAGAAAATCAATAAATTTCTGCATTTCTTCCTTTGTTCCAATAGTGATGCGAAGGAAGTTGTCAATCCTGTCTTTCGGGAAATAGCGCACATAAATATGCTGTTCTCTCAATTCCTCAAAAAGCCGGGTTGCCGGACAGGTTGCATGAGTGGCAAAGATGAAATTCGATTGGGAATCCTGAAATGAGAAGCCCAGCGCTTTTAATTCCTTCTTTGTCCATTCTCTTGTTTCTATGATTTTATTACATATCTCCTCAAAGTATGCACGATCCTCAACTGCAGCCACACCTGCAGCAAGTGCTGTACGGTCCATAGTATAGGAATTAAAGGAATATTTCACATCATTCAGGAATTTGATCAGTTTCTCATTACCACACGCAAAGCCAATTCTCATACCTGCCATAGAACGTGATTTGGAAAATGTCTGCACAACTAGAAGATTGTCATATTTTCCAATCAGTGGCAACGCTGACTGACCGCCAAAATCTACATAGGCTTCATCCACGATCACGATTACATCCGGATTATGACGAATAATATCCTCCACATCCTCCAATGGCAGCTCCACGCCTGTAGGTGCATTCGGATTTGGGAAAACAATCCCGCCGTTTTCTGCAAAATAGTCTTCTTTCTTTATATGAAAGTTCTCATCCAGCGCTGGTCTCTCATAGGGAATGCAAAACAGATCTGCCCATACATCATAAAATGAATATGTAATATCCGGGAAAAGAACCGGTTTCTCTGAATTAAAAAATGTCAGAAAACTCATGGCCAAAACATCATCAGAACCTACTCCCACAAAGACCTGCTCATCTTTGAGACCATAATTCTGCGCAATAGCATGTACCAGATCTCCTGCTGTCGGATCCGGATAAAGTCTCATGGCATCTGTATCCATACACTTAAGCGCTCTCTCCACCCCAGGTGCCGGCGGATATGGGTTCTCATTCGTATTCAGTTTGATCATATCCGGCTGATTTGGCTGTTCTCCTGGTGTATATGGTATTACTCTACGGACATTTTCTTCCCAATTGCTCATCTGTCTAATTCCTTTCCTGTATAATATTACTGTTCACTTTACACCGCATAGCTCAGAATTTATTCCCTGCAGGCTGATACAGCAGTATTTCTTACATATCTGCTATTGTAAGCATGCACCAACTATTTGTCAATTTTTATTTGCTTCATATTCCTTCAGCTCTTTCAGTGCTTTTCCTGACAGAGGATACAGCACAAAAATATTAAAAATTGTCATCAGTCCAATTCCTACATCTCCCAGATCCCACACAAATGTATAGGCAGCGATTCCTCCGATAAACAACATCACCAGTGCAAGAACCTTGTATGCTGTCTGCCAGCACCACTTATCTCCAAATAAGTACGCCACATTACTTCTGGCATAGAACAGAATTCCCAAAAATGTTGAAAAGCTGAACATAAACAATGTAACTGCAATAAATATTACACCAAAGCTTCCCAGATGATACTTCATCGCAGTCTGCAGCAGCTTCATTCCTGACAAGCCTGCTGTAAGTTCTTCCGGCGCCAGAAGCATAATCATTGCTGTACAGCTGCAGATCACAATCGTATCCACAAATACTCCCAGTGCCTGTACCAGCCCCGCTTTTACAGGCTGATCACATTCTGCCGCTGCCGCTGCACATGGTGCAGAACCGGAACCTGCCTCATTCGAAAACAACCCTCTTTTAATACCATTCATCAGCACTGCACCGAATCCGCCTGCAGCCACCTGCCTGATACCAAAGGCTTCTCTGAAAATCTTCCCAAATACTGTTGGAAGGCTTCCGATATTTGTAAAAATAATAAACAGAGTGATCACAAAATAAAACACCGCCATAACCGGAACCAGCAGGTCCAGAACCTTAACTGTCGCATTCTTTCGCAGAACGATCACTGCTGCTATCACTGTCAGTCCGATCGTTGTATATAACGGAGGAATGGAAAATGCATTTTCAAAAGAAGAGGCCACTGAATTACTGATCACCTGACTGATCCCGCACCAGCAGATCAGACCGGAAGCAGCAAACAGTACAGACAAAAGTACTTTCTTTTTCTTTTTTCCCTGTCTTTCTTCTATGTAATGATGGATGTAATAAGCCGGACCACCTCTGTATCCTCCATACAGAGGATCCTTTTCCTTGTAAATCTGTGCCAGTGTTGCTTCCACAAATGCCGTAGATGATCCGATGATAGCAGTCACCCACATCCAGAATACCGCACCTGCACCACCTGCTGAAACCGCTGCAACTACACCGACCAGATTTCCCATTCCAACTCTGGTCGCAGTAGAAACGATCAGTGTCTGAAACGAAGACAGGCTGCTCTTATCATCTTTCCCTTTTTTCTCAACCAGCGCCTTCAGCATATCCGGAAAAAGTCTGACAGGCAGACATCTTGTCCGGACCGTAAAATAAATCCCAGTGGGTATCAGCAGCAGGATCAGAAGTGAAATCCCAAGGCTGTTCCCCCCTGGCAGCGGAATTTTGAGTAAATCTCCCCATAGAAATGAATACACTTTTTCAATTAATGTTACTATCATATCCTTATCCTTTCAGATTTTTATCCCCATATTCACCCGTTTGTTAACGTTTCTTATGTTCTCAGTGATAATTGTTTACACTTTAACGTTTCAACGCAGTCTCATTTAAACAGTATAACATTAATATTGCTCTGCGTAAATCAACTTTTTTTATATTTTGCCAATTGACAAACCCATTCTGCAAGTTTATAATCAGTGGCAGAAAAGATAAGAAAGACCAAAGCGTTGAAGAGAAGAGTAAGCTGAGGAACGTTACAGAGAGAAATGCATTTTGGTGCAAGCATTTTATCGCGAAACAGCCGAAGACCACCTCTGAGTGACTTTAATACAGTCCGGTGATGCCGTTACCATCAAATGAAGTGGTTCTGGACTATTTATTTCAGTGATTCAGAACAACCGGGGTGGAACCGCGAGTAATGATATCTCGTCCCCTACAGTATTTAACCGTGCTGTAGGGGATTTTT
>CAKSAW010000009.1 GCA_934437695.1 uncultured Blautia sp.
GCAGCCAGTCTTTCTACTGAGAAATTCGGAGCACAGACAGGAATGCCGACAAGGGAAGAAGTTGAATTGGAGTTAAAGAAATAAAATGAAAAGATTTGGAATTTTAAACAGTGATATCGCAAGAGTATTAACCTATATGGGACACACCGATACTCTTGCGATCGGTGACTGCGGTCTGCCGATACCAGATACAACAGAAAGGATCGACCTTGCACTGGAATAGTTGCAGCTGTAAAAGCAGGAAAAATGCTTGCAACAGTAGCACAGCAGCCTGATCAGATGGGTAAAACAGCAGTAGATACAGCAATCGCTCTGGCAGATGGAGAGACTGTTGAGAAGTCTGTTCCTGTAGAAGTAAAACTTGTCACAAAAGACAGCGCAGAATAACTGCCTGTGAAAAGCCGGTAAAGAGAATAATATTTAATAAACAGATGCATAATACCTCCAGGAGAAAAACCGGAGGTATTTTTATGGACAATATTGTGAGAAATGAAAACGGAACAGAAGAGAAAACTCAGGAGACAGAAGGTAAGGAACAGGAACTGAAAAAAGAGGATGAACAGAATGATCAGATCAAAGAGATGGGACAGGTGGTTCTGGACAGTAACTCCAGAAAGCATAAGGTGGAACTGCTGACTATCATCGGAGAGATCGAGGGGCATGAGTCTGCTCCTTCCCATTCCAAGACTACGAAATATGAGCATGTGCTTCCAAAGCTTGCCATCATCGAAGATGATGAGGAAATCGAGGGCCTGCTGATCTTACTGAATACAGTGGGCGGAGATGTGGAGGCAGGACTTGCTATTGCGGAAATGATCGCTTCCTTAAGTATTCCTACAGTATCATTAGTGTTGGGCGGCGGTCATTCCATCGGAGTGCCTATGGCTGTGTCAGCGGATTATTCTTTTGCAGTGCCAAGTGCGACGATGGTGATCCATCCTGTGCGTTCCAGCGGAATGTTTATAGGAGTAGCCCAGACTTACCGCAATATGGAGAAAATCCAGGACCGTATCACCACATTTATCTCAGAACATTCCAGGGCATCCAGACAGCGCCTGGAAGAACTGATGCTGGATACGACTCAGCTTGTGAAGGATGTAGGGACAATGCTGGAAGGAAAAGAGGCAGTAAAAGAAGGCCTGATCGATGAGGTGGGAGGTATTAAGGAGGCGCTGGCCAAGTTATATGAGCTGATCGAAAATAAAACATCATATAATGGAATTGCTATAGATAAATAATGATGTTAGAGTCAAAAGGCATTTTGCCCCTGATATCAAATAGTTAAATAAAGTGAAAATTCTGGCGTTACTGTTCACTGGTAATATCCCGCGAGGTGTTTTTTGTGAGCGAAGGTCACAGAAAACCCGAGACATACCGCGCGAATTTATGCGATTAGCATAAATTCTGTGCATCGCGAAGCGTGTTGCTGGGAACGAAGTGAACAGTAACATTCCGGCTGAAATTTCTCATACATGTTGTAAATCAACTCTTGCCATATGTCGCAATTTGGCGTATTATAATAAGAGGCTATTATTTGCGAGGAGGAAGACCATGTATAAGATTTTAAAAGCTGAAACACTGGCTGCAAAGATTCATCTTATGGTTGTACACGCACCACGTGTTGCAAGCCATTGCCAGCCAGGACAATTTATCATTGTAAAGATGGATGAGAAGGGTGAGAGAATCCCGCTTACTATCTGTGATTATGACCGTGAAGAAGGAACAATTACAATTGTATTCCAGGAGATCGGTGCGTCTACTATTAAGATGTCTGAACTGAAAGCAGGAGATTCTTTCCGCGATTTCGTAGGACCTCTCGGATGTCCGTCAGAATTCGTTAACGAAGATATCGAAGAATTAAAGAAAAAGAAAATGGTATTCGTTGCCGGCGGTGTTGGTACAGCACCTGTTTATCCACAGGTTAAATGGCTGCATGAGCATGGAATCACAGCAGATGTTATCCTTGGTTCCAAGACAAAGGATATGGTTATCCTTGAGAAGGAACTTGGCGAAGTTTCCAATCTGTATGTTACAACAGATGATGGTTCCTATGGCCGTGCAGGTATGGTTACCAAGACTCTCGAGGATCTGGTGACAAATGAAGGCAAGAGCTATGATGTCTGTGTAGCTATCGGACCGATGATCATGATGAAATTTGTCTGTCTTCTTACAAAGAAACTTGGCATTCATACAATTGTCAGCATGAACCCGATCATGGTTGATGGAACAGGCATGTGTGGCGCATGTCGTCTCCAGGTTGGCGATGAGATCAAATTTGCCTGCGTAGACGGACCGGAATTTGACGGACATCTCGTTGATTTCGATCAGGCTATGAAGAGAAGCCAGATGTACAAGACTGAAGAAGGACGTGCATTACTGAAGCTTCAGGAAGGCGATACACATCACGGCGGATGTGGACATTGTGGAGGTGACAAGTAATGGCAGATGCAAAGATGTTAAAGAAAGTTCCTGTAAGAGAACAGGATCCAAAGGTGCGTGCAACAAACTTTGAAGAAGTTTGTCTTGGATACAATCAGGAAGAAGCAATGGAAGAAGCACAGAGATGCTTAGGCTGTAAGAAACCGAAATGTGTGGAAGGCTGTCCTGTATCTATCAATATTCCTGGATTTATTGAACAGATCAAAGAAGGCAACATTGAAGAAGCATACAAAGTGATCGGATTATCTTCTGCACTTCCGGCTATCTGCGGACGTGTATGTCCTCAGGAGTCCCAGTGTGAAGGCAAATGTATCCGTGGAATCAAAGGGGAAGCCGTTTCCATCGGTAAACTGGAGAGATTTGTTGCTGACTATGCTCTGGAGCATGATATCAAACCAGCAGGAGCAGAGGTTAAGAACGGACATAAGGTTGCAGTTATCGGTTCCGGTCCTTCCGGACTTACCTGCGCAGGAGACCTTGCAAAAGCAGGATATGATGTAACTGTATTCGAAGCTCTTCATGAACTTGGCGGCGTTCTTGTTTACGGTATTCCGGAGTTCCGTCTTCCGAAACAGAAAGTTGTTAAGAAAGAGATCGAGAAGGTTAAAGAATTAGGCGTTAAGTTTGAAACTAACGTAGTTATCGGTAAATCCACAACTATCGATCAGCTGATCGAGGATGAGGGATTTGAGGCTGTATTCATTGGATCAGGTGCTGGTCTTCCTATGTTCATGGGTATTCCGGGTGAAAATGCGAGCGGTGTATTCTCTGCTAACGAATATCTTACAAGAAGTAACCTGATGAAAGCCTTTGATGAGTCTTATGACACACCTATCGCAGCAGGAAAGAAAGTAGCAGTTGTAGGTGGCGGTAACGTTGCAATGGATGCTGCAAGAACAGCTTTAAGACTTGGCGCTGAGGTACATATCGTATACAGAAGAAGTGAAGCAGAACTTCCTGCACGAGCAGAAGAAGTTCATCACGCTAAGGAAGAGGGAATCATCTTCGATCTTCTTACAAACCCGAAGGAAATCCTTGTTGACGAGAACGGTCATGTAAAAGGTATGAAGGTTGTCAAGATGGAACTTGGCGAGCCGGATGCTTCAGGAAGACGTCGTCCGGTTGAGATCGCAGGATCCGAATATGACATGGATGTAGATACAGTTATCATGTCTCTTGGTACTTCTCCGAACCCGCTGATCTCTTCCACAACAAAGGGTCTTGAAGTTAATAAGAGAAGATGTATTGTTGCTGAAGAAGAAACAGGTAAGACATCCAAAAACGGCGTATATGCCGGTGGTGATGCTGTTACAGGCGCAGCTACTGTTATTCTTGCCATGGGTGCAGGTAAAGCAGGTGCCAAAGGTATCGATGAGTATCTTAAAAATAAATAATGTATAAATGATGCTTGACAGATTTTTAAGTCTGTGGCATGATTGTTAATGTTGATAATCATGAAAGGCTTAGAAGGTGTTTTAGGGATTTATTTTCCACCAGAGAGAGGGAGTCATCGGCTGGAAGCTGCCTCAGGTTCAGATATTTCCTGAATTTCCCACCGGAGCCGCATTTCTGAATGACAGCAGTTGCTGTATGCAGTAGGAAATGACGTTACTGCGCGTTAAGCAGACCGAGAGCCTGTAGAAGATACAGGAAGCAGGGTGGTACCGCGGATATTTTACTCCGTCCCTTTATTGGGACGGAGTTTTTTGTTTTTCCTCAACAATCCTGCTATTATAACATAAAGGAGAAAGAGAACATGGATATGAAAGAAAGACTTCAGGAACTGGCTGAAGCAGCCAGAAAACGGATTGATGAATCTGAAGGCCTGGATAAACTGAATGAAGTACGTGTGGCATACCTTGGCAAAAAAGGTGAGCTGACAGCAATCTTAAAAAGTATGAAAGATGTTGCTCCGGAAGAGCGTCCGAAAGTCGGACAGCTTGTGAATGAAACAAGAAGTAAGATCGAAGCGCTTCTTGATGAATCTAAACAGAGACTGGAAGAAGCGGTCCGTGAAGAAAAGATGAAACAGGAAGTAATTGATGTTACTTTACCTGCAAAGAAAGCCAAAATCGGCCATCGTCATCCGAATACCATTGCATTGGAAGAGGTAGAGCGTATTTTTGTTGGTATGGGCTATGAGGTAGTAGAAGGACCAGAAGTAGAGTATGCTGATTATAACTTTACAAAACTGAATATTCCTGAAAATCATCCGGCGCGTGATGAGCAGGATACTTTCTTTATTAATGATTCTATCCTTCTTCGTTCCCAGACATCACCGGTTCAGGCACGTACAATGGAAAAAGGCAAGTTGCCGATCCGTATGATCGCACCTGGACGTGTATTCCGTTCTGATGAAGTGGATGCAACACATTCTCCTTCTTTCCATCAGATTGAAGGTCTTGTGATTGATAAAAATATTACTTTTGCAGATCTTAAGGGAACTCTTCAGGAGTTTGCACAGGAATTATTCGGACCTGAAACAAAGACGAAATTCAGACCTCATCATTTCCCGTTTACTGAGCCAAGTGCAGAAGTAGATGTGTCCTGTTTCAAATGCGGTGGTAAGGGATGCCGTTTCTGTAAAGGATCCGGCTGGATTGAAATCCTTGGCTGCGGTATGGTTCATCCAAATGTGTTAAGCATGTGCGGAATCGATCCGGAAGAATACACAGGATTTGCTTTTGGCGTAGGTCTGGAACGTATCGCACTTCTGAAATATGAGATTGATGATATGAGACTGCTCTATGAGAATGATATCCGTTTCCTTAAACAGTTCTAAAACATATCGGGGAAACGCAATTCTGCAGTTAAGTCTGAGTTATAATATAGAAAGAGGATTAGCAAAATGAATACTTCATTATCTTGGATTAAAATGTATGTGCCGGATCTTGATGTGACAGCACAGGAATATACAGATGCCATGACACTGACAGGGACAAAAGTGGAAGGCTTCGAGAAACTGGATGCAGATCTGGAAAAAATCGTTATCGGACAGATTGACAAGATTGAAAAACATCCGGATGCAGATAAACTTATCATCTGCCAGGTAAATATTGGCACAGAATCCGTACAGATCGTCACAGGCGCTCCGAACGTAAAAGAGGGAGACAAGGTTCCTGTAGTTCTTGACGGCGGACGTGTAGCAGGCGGACATGACGGAAAGAGAACTCCGGGCGGAGTGAAGATCAAAAAAGGTAAACTTCGAGGAATCGAATCCTGTGGAATGCTGTGTTCTATCGAAGAACTGGGAAGTACAAGAGAAATGTATCCGGAAGCACCGGAATATGGAATCTATATTTTTCCTGAAGATGCAGTTGTCGGTGAGAGTGCTATCAAAGAGCTTGGGCTGGACGATGTAGTATTTGAGTATGAGATCACATCAAACCGTGTAGACTGTTATGGTGTACTTGGAATTGCAAGAGAAGCAGCAGCTACTTTTGACAAACAATTCTGTCCTCCTGTTGTAGAGTGCAAAGGAAATGAAGAGAAAGCTTCTGATTATGTAAAAGTAACAGTGGAAGATAAAGAACTTTGTACACGCTACTGTGCAAGAGTTGTAAAGAATGTGAAGATCGGACCATCTCCAAAATGGATGCAGAGATGTCTGGCAGCTAATGGAATCCGCCCGATCAATAACCTGGTAGATATTACAAACTATGTAATGGAAGAGTTTGGCCAGCCAATGCATGCATATGATCTGGATATGATCGCAGGTAAAGAGATTATTGTACGCCGTGCAGAGAATGATGAGAAATTTGTAACACTTGACGGTCAGGAACGTACAATGGATGATCAGGTACTTATGATCTGTGATGGTGAGAAAGCAGTTGGTATTGCCGGTATTATGGGCGGAGAGAACTCTATGATCACAGATGATGTCAAGACAGTACTTTTTGAGGCAGCATGCTTTGACGGAACTAACATCAGACTTTCTTCAAAGAGAATCGGTTTGAGAACAGATGCTTCCGGAAAGTTTGAAAAGGGTCTTGATCCCAATAATGCGCAGGCAGCTATTGACAGAGCATGTCAGCTGATGGAAGAACTTGGCGCAGGTGAAGTTGTGGGCGGAATGGTTGATGTCTGCAGTGAGGTGAGAGAGCCGTCCAGAGTTCCTTTTAAACCTGAGAAGATCAATGCACTTCTTGGAACAGACCTGACACAGGAAGAAATGCTGGCATATCTTGCAAAAGTAGAACTGACTTATGATGAAAAGACAAATGAGATCGTAGCTCCTACTTTCCGCCAGGATATCCACTATGTGGCTGATGTTGCAGAGGAGGTTGCAAGATTTTTCGGATATGACAAGATTCCGACTACCCTGCCTACTGGTGAGGCTACAACAGGTAAACTTCCGTTTAAGCTCCGCATTGAGGCTGTAGCGCGTGATATTGCCGAATATTGTGGATTCTCTGAAGGAATGAGCTATTCTTTTGAAAGCCCGAAGGTATTTGATAAATTAAGACTTCCTGCTGACAGTCAGCTTCGTCAGGGAATCGTGATCAGCAATCCTCTGGGAGAGGATTACAGCGTTATGAGAACAACTACTTTAAATGGTATGCTCTGCTCTCTGGCTACAAACTACAACAGAAGAAATAAAGATGTCCGTCTTTATGAGCTTGGAAATGTATACCGTCCTCATTCCCTGCCGTTGACAGAGCTTCCGGATGAGCGTATGCACTTTACACTTGGAATGTATGGAAATGGTGATTTCTTTGATATGAAGGGCGTATGCGAAGAGTTCTTTGAGAAAGTCGGAATGAGAGATAAGGTTGATTATGATCCGAACAGTGGTAAGACATATCTCCATCCGGGAAGACAGGCAAACATGATTTATGACGGCAAGATCGTGGGATATCTGGGAGAGGTTCATCCGCTGGTAGCTGATACTTATGGAATCGGTGACAAGGCATATGTGGCAGTGATCGATATTCTTACAGTACTTGAATTTGCAAGCTTTAATCATAAATATACAGGAATTGCCAAGTATCCGGCAGTAACCCGTGATTTAAGTATGGTTGTTCCGAAAGCTGTTCTTGCAGGACAGATTGAGCATGTTCTTACACAGAGGGGCGGTAAGATCCTTGAGAGTTATCAGCTGTTTGATATCTATGAAGGAAATCAGATCAAAGAAGGATATAAGTCTATGGCATATTCTCTGGTATTCCGTCATCATGACAAGACTCTGGAAGAGAGTGAGATCACAGCAGCAATGAAGAAAATCCTGAATGGTCTGACTGACCTTGGAATCGAGCTGAGAAGTTAATGTTAATTTATGTATTAAGACATGGGGTGACTCAGTGGAATAAATTGAAAAAGGTCCAGGGAGCAATGGATATTCCTCTTGCGCCTGAAGGAATCGAACTGGCGAAAAAAACGGGGGAAGCATTAAAAAATGTTCATTTTGACATTTGTTTTACCAGCCCTCTGACAAGAGCCAGACAGACTGCGCAGTGTGTTATCGGAGCCAGACAGATTCCTGTTATAGAGGATAAAAGAATCCAGGAAATCGATTTTGGAGTTCTTGAAGGTACCCGGTTTAAGGATGATCAGGGAAAGATCATCAGCCGTGAAATGGAAATCTTTTTTGAAGAACCACAGAAGTTTAAGCGCCCGGAAAACGGAGAAGACATTTCAGATATCCTGAAACGTACCAGAGAATTCTGGATGGAGAAAACAACGGATCCTGCTCTGGCAGATAAAACGATCCTTGTTTCCTCCCATGGATGTGCAGTCCGTGCGCTGCTTCAGAATATTTATCAGGATCCGGAGAATTTCTGGCATGGATGTGTTCCTCCTAACTGCAGTATTAATCTGGTGGAAGTAAAAGATGGTAAAGCCAGATTACTGGAAGAGGATAGGGTTTATTCGTAATTGAATACTGTACAAAAATAATCCGGCGGGAGTCTGCTTGGCAGACGGGTTTTCCGCCGGATTTTTTGTGATAAGAACACTATATTTTCACTTGTAGCAGATATGGTGTTGTGATATGATATACGAAAAAGGAAATTGTCTGTAATTTCATGCAGAATCTTCAAATAATCACAGGAGGTGTATTATGGGCAAAAAAATTATGAATACTATTCTTTTTCTTGCAGTACTTGGCGGATGCATTGCCATGACACTGCTGACAGGGAATGGTTCAGTCGCTACAATGACTTATAACTTTGCATTTCTTGCTGTTATGGTCTTGATCTATCTGCTGGGGCTGTTTGGCGGAATGTTCCGGGTGGATGGTATCGGAGAGGCTCTCTCCAGAGGAACCCAGGAACTTACCAGTATTTTTAAAATACCTGGAAAAGCTAAAAGCGAGGATCTTTCCTGTCTGAAAGGGATGTTTGAGCATAAATATCTGGATGACAGAATGGACAGTTTTGTAGATGCAATGGATAAAAACCAGGAAGGGATCGGAGATGTTGAAGATTATATAAATGGAGATGAGATAGATCTTCATGTACATAGGAAGATCCTGGAAATGGCACCGGATATTTTTACCAGTCTTGGTATCCTTGGTACATTTGTTGGTCTGGTATGGGGACTTAAGAGTTTTGAACCATCCAGCTATGAGACTATGACTGCTTCTGTATCTACGTTGGTAGATGGTATCAAGGTGGCATTCCTTACTTCTATCTATGGAATTGCATTTGCACTGATCTACAGTTCAGGTATGAAGAGTATTTATGCAGGAATGGATGCAAAATTGCAGGGATTTCTGGAGAAATTTCATCTTTATGTGCTTCCGGCAGCTGAGAGTGAATCGAGAAATCTTATGCTGGCAAGTCAGAAGGTCCAGACAAAGGCAATGAAACAGATGGCAGAGCAGCTCACCTCACAGATGGCAGATAGCTTTGAAAAAGCCATCAATCCTACATTCCAGAAGATGACAGAATCTTTGGATATTCTGACAGAGTCTGTGACAAAATGTCAGGAGGATGTAGTTCAGGAAATTCTTCGCTCTTTTTTAAGAGAAATGAACGGATCGTTCAAGATACAGTTTAAGGATTTCAATGAAGCGCTTGTACAGATGAAAGAGGCGCAGAAGGAGAACATAGATTATACAACCAGGCTTTATCAGGCAATGAGCGATCAGCTGAATGATTCCTATGCAAAACAGAGCGAGGCAATGAAAGATCTTGTAGATGAGCTGGGAAGGATCCAGGGCCGTTATATGTCTACAGCTACAAGGATCACACAGGATAATCAGGAAATCCAGAAACTTCAGCAGCAGGATTATCAGCGTATTGCAGATTACCTGCATGAATCAGAGAAATCTTCTGCCAAATTCTGGGTTGCCTGCAATCAGACCATGCAGAAATATGTGGAGGCAGCTGCACAGGGGATGGAAAGAGTTTCTGCTGCAAATCAGGCTGGGGAAGAAGTGCTTAAGGTGAACCAGAAACTTGTAGAAGAACTGGATGCAAAGTTGAGTGATTTTGTATCTTATCAGAAAATGACATATGATACAATGGAAGAAGTGCGCAGACTTTTTGCAGATATTTCAGTTCAGAAGGATGATAATAATATTTATCTTTCTGATGGAAAAGCAGCTCAGGCTGCAGCGCAGAAAGAATCCGTGGAAGAAGTGCGCAGGCTTCTGGAGGAGCAGAGCGAACGTCAGGAAGCACTTCTTGAGGAAATGAACAAAAATATGAAAAACATTTCCAAAAATCAGAAAGGCAAATTCGGGTTGTTCAGATAAGAAAAGGAGAAAAATATGCGCAAAAGAAAGAGATCAGAAGAGAACGGATTTAATGTCTGGCGATCTTATTCTGATATGATGGCCGGCGTACTGCTCCTTTTTATACTTATCATGTGTGTGACCCTTTTTCAGGCTCAGAAGAGCTATAATGAGAGTATTAAGGAGAGAGATGACAAGATAGCACTACAGGAGCAGTATACAGCAGAAATTCTGGCACAGCAGAGTGAACTGGATGAGAAGGACAGCAAGCTGAATTCCCAGGATGAACAGCTTGACAAACAGAAGAAACTGCTGGCGGAACTGGCAGCTCAGCTGAAGGAACAGCAGGCCAGTCTTGATGAGAAAACCTCTCTTCTTGCCACACAACAGAAAAAGATAGATAATATCATTGGTGTTAAGGCTGATGTTATTGAGGCGCTGCAGAAAGAATTTTCCAAAAATAATGTAAGTGTTGATATTGATGCACATACAGGTGCTCTTACATTAAATGCGAATGTGTTGTTTGACTATGATCAGTCGGAGTTGACAGATGAGGGAAAACAGGAGCTTGCCAATATACTTCCGATTTACTGTAAGGTGCTTCTTCAGGAGGACTATAAGAAGTATCTTGCGGAAATCATTATTGATGGTTATACAGATACTGATGGAGATTATGATTATAATCTGGAACTTTCGCAGAAACGTTCTCTGGCAGTTGCACAGTATCTGACAGAAATCAGAGAGAATTTTCTTAATTCTGATGAGATCTCAGATCTGCAGAATTATCTGACAGTAAACGGACATGGATCTGCAAACCCTGTTCTGGATTCGAAGGGGAACGAAAATAAAGATGCATCCAGGCGAGTGGAAGTAAAATTCCGGCTGAAGGATGATGAGATGATCAGTGAACTTGACCAGATCATGAATGGGGATGCAGATTCTGCAGCTTCAGATTCAAAAAAATCCGGCAATAATTAAACTGTCGGCATCTGTATCTGATATAAAAAAAGAAAGAGGAACATATCATGTCTTTGAAAATTGGAAGAAATGATCCATGCTGGTGTGGAAGCGGCAGGAAGTACAAAAAATGCCATGAGGCATTTGATGAGAAAATGGAACTGATGAAACAGAAGGGATATGCGGTTATTGATCACAGTCTGATAAAAACACCTGAACAGATCGAGAAGATCAAAGAGAGCTGTAAGATTAACATAGCTGTTCTTGATTATGTGGAAGAACATATCAGACCTGGTATTTCAACAGAAGAGATCGACAGATGGGTGCATGAAGAGACTGTAAAACATGGCGGGATCCCGGCACCATTAGATTATGAGGGATTTCCCAAAAGTGTGTGCACTTCTGTAAATGAGGTTGTATGTCATGGAATTCCCAATGAGGAACAGATACTGAAAGAGGGAGATATCATCAATGTAGATGTATCTACTATCTACAACGGTTACTATTCTGATTCGTCCAGAATGTTCTGCATCGGTAAGGTAAGTCCTGAAAAAGAAAAACTTGTCAAAGTTACAAAAGAATGTGTTGAAATAGGCGTTTCTCAAGTGAAACCGTGGACTCCTATCGGAAATATGGGAAGTGCAGTCCATAAACATGCGGTAGAAAATGGATACTCCGTAGTCAGAGAAATCGGCGGACATGGAGTTGGAGTTGAATTTCATGAAGATCCGTGGGTGAGTTTTGTTTCTGAAGAAAATACAGGTGTCCTCATGGTTCCGGGCATGATGTTTACCATAGAACCGATGGTAAATATGGGAAGCGATGAGATTTATACGGATGAGATCGATGAGTGGACAGTACGCACAGAAGACGGCCTTCCGTCTGCACAGTGGGAAGTCACGGTCCTTGTCACAGAAACAGGCTGTGAAGTGATCTGCTGGTAAAAAAACTGTAAAAAAGTATTGCAATATAGAAAGCTATATAGTATAATCACAACTGTTGTGAAAAAGATGGTCCTCTGTTACAGAGAATGTATTAAGAACATCCATATAAGAATAGGAGAGAATAAAATGAACGAAATTATCAAAAACATCGAAGCAGCTCAGTTAAAAGCTGAAGTACCGGAATTCAACACAGGTGATACTGTAAGAGTACACGCACTGATCAAAGAGGGAAACCGTGAACGTGTTCAGATCTTTGAAGGAACAGTTCTTAAAAAACAGGGTGGAAGCAACAGAGCTACATTCACTGTAAGAAAGAACTCTAACGGAGTAGGCGTTGAGAAAACATGGCCGCTTCATTCTCCACATGTAGTAAAAGTAGAAGTTATTCGTCGTGGTAAAGTACGTCGTGCTAAACTGAACTACTTAAGAGACCGTGTAGGTAAAGCTGCTAAGGTTAAAGAGCTTGTTAAATAATTTCATGAATTAGTAGAAGAAGGGACAATAACTCGTGTATTGTCCCTCTTTTTCCATCTGTCGGGAGATTTGAATGAATATCAGAAAATGGAAAGAGAATCCAGGACTGCAGGAAACCAGGGAAATACTGGAAACAAAACTTGAAGATAAAAAAGTCCGTGGGATCCTTAACTGGATATTTCAGATAGCAGTAGTGCTTATTTTTGGCATTCTGGTGGGAATGGCTATGTTTCAGTCAGTGACTGTTCAGGAGAGCGCCATGGAACCAACTTTGCAGGTTGGAGAGAGCTTTTTTGTAAACAGGGCAATTTATAAGGTGTCATCACCGGAAAGAGGAGATATAATCGTATATAAGACCAGTGGAAGCGATGATGCAGCTTTGCATATCGGTCGTGTGATCGGTCTTCCCGGTGAGACAGTACAGATATCTAATGGTACAATACTGATCAATGGAGAGATATATGATGAAAAACAGGATTTTCCTGAGATCAGTAATGGCGGACTGGCTTCCAGTGGAATCTCTCTGGAGAGCGGTGAGTATTTTGTGCTGGGAGATAACAGAAATAACAGTGAGGACAGCCGATATGGCGATATCGGGAACATCAGTAAAAAATATATTGTTGGGAAATTATGGTTTACTATTTCTCCGAAGGACAAAATAGGATTTTTGAAAGGTTAGGTGGATATGAACGTACAGTGGTATCCTGGTCATATGACCAAGGCAAAAAGACAGATGCAGGAGGACATCAAGCTGATCGATCTTATCATTGAGCTTGTGGACGCCCGCGTACCTCTTTCAAGCAGAAACCCGGATATAGATGAACTGGGAAAAAATAAATCCAGACTGATCCTTCTGAATAAGTCGGATCTGGCTGATGAACGTCAGAATGAAGCGTGGAAAACTTATTTTCAGGCAAAAGGATTTTATGTAGTAAAAGTGGATTCCAGAAATGGATCCGGAATGAAAGCAATCAATAACGTTATTCAGGAAGCATGTAAAGAAAAGATAGAGAGAGACAGACGCCGTGGTATTAAGAACCGTCCGATCCGTGCTATGGTAGTGGGGATTCCGAATGTAGGTAAATCTACATTTATCAATACCTTTGCAGGCCGTGCATGTGCCAAAACAGGAAATAAGCCGGGTGTTACAAAGGGAAAACAGTGGATCCGCCTGAATAAGGGTGTGGAACTTCTTGATACACCGGGTATTCTGTGGCCTAAGTTTGAAGACCAGCAGGTGGGAATCCGTCTGGCATGTGTTGGGTCTATTAAAGATGATATCCTGAACATGGAAGAACTGGCACTCTGGCTAATCGATTACCTGCGCGAGAATTATAAGGGCATTCTTGCGGAAAGATATCAGATCGCAGAAGAGGGAACCTCTGTAGAAGTTCTGGAAGAAATTGCCAGGGCAAGAGGATGTCTGAAAAAACAGGAAGAGTTGGATTATGCCAAAGCTTCCCTGATCCTGTTTGATGATTTCCGTTCAGGAAAGATGGGACGGATCACATTGGAGTGGGCGCCATTATGAAGACAATAGCTGAGATCAAAGCCGAGTTTGCTGCTGCAGATATGAGCAGCAGCCCGGCTTTATATGAAATTTATAAAAATGATACAAGAAGTGGCGTACAAAAAATAATTGAACAGTACCGAAAAAAAGAGGCGGCCCTGGAAGCAGAGAAGCAGCGTATAGAGAATATGAAGGAGTATGAGCATAAATATGAACATCTGGGCTATCTGTGTGGAATCGATGAGGTAGGAAGAGGTCCGCTTGCAGGTCCGGTTGTGGCATGCGCTGTCATCCTGCCAAAGGACAGCAAAATCTTATATCTGAATGATTCTAAAAAGCTCAGTGCTTCCAAAAGGGAAGAACTGTATGATGTGATCATGAAAGAGGCTGTTTCTGTTGGCATTGGTATGAGAAGCCCGGAACGAATCGATGAGATTAACATCCTTCAGGCTACATATGAGGCGATGCGGGAGGCAGTAGGTAAACTGGAAGTAATGCCTCAGCTTCTTCTCAATGATGCAGTGACGATCCCTCAGATAACAATCCCTCAGGTTCCGATCATTAAAGGTGATGCAAAAAGTGTTTCCATTGCAGCAGCCAGCATTGTTGCGAAGGTGACAAGAGACAGACTGATGGAAGAATATGACAGTGTTTTTCCTGAATATGGATTTGCATCAAATAAGGGATATGGTTCTGCGGCTCATGTGGAGGCGCTGAAGAAATATGGCGCAACACCTATTCACAGAAAAACCTTTATAACACATTTCGTATAACTTGTCAGCATACTGGCTTTTACAGAAGACACCTACATACAAAAAAGAAATGGATGGTAGAAATTGAATAATAATGCCAGAAATACAGGCAGCTGTTACGAAAGAAAGGCGGCGGATTATCTGAAAAAGCAGGGTTTGTTTATCCTGAAATATAATTACCGCTGCAGGCTTGGAGAAATCGACCTGATTGCCAGAGATGGAGAATATATTGTTTTTGTTGAGGTAAAATATCGAAAAAACAACAGTTCCGGTGCAGCGGTGGATGCGGTGAATTCTGCCAAACAGAAGACTATATGTAAGGTGGCCAGATATTTTCTTACAGTGGAATATCACAATGTAGATCTCCCCTGCAGATTTGATGTGGCAGGAATTGACGGAGATAAGATACACTGGGTTAAAAATGCGTTTGAATATATATCATGAATGCTTTTGCAGTATACTTTATCAAGAAGGAAAGATAAAATATGAAGATAAAATGGAACAGTGGGCAGATCCCTGAGATGAATGTAAAAAATAATAAAGGCGTTACTTTTCTTACATATCCGGCATTTGAAGATATGGATTGGCTCGTCCATGGATTCAGCACCCGCCTTGGAGGTGTGAGCCAGGGAATTTACAGTTCTATGAACCTGAGCTTTACAAGGGGAGATGAGGAATCCTGTGTGCGGGAGAATTACAGAAGGATTTCACAGGCCATGGGGTTTGATATGAACAGTATTGTCACATCAGATCAGACACATACAAATAATGTGCGTAAAATAACAGAGAAAGACAGGGGAAAGGGAATTGTAGTCCCCAGAGATTATACAGATACAGATGGTATGATAACAAATGTCCGGGGACTGGTTCTTGCTACTTTTTATGCAGACTGTGTACCTCTGTATTTTGCAGATCCCGTACATCACGCTGTTGGCTTGTCTCATTCTGGATGGCGAGGAACTGTCCGGAAAATTGGTGCAGTTACAATAAAAAAGATGGCAGAAGAGTACGGAAGTGACCCAAAAGATATAAAAGCAGCGATCGGTCCCTCTATCTGTCAGGAATGCTATGAAGTCAGTGAAGATGTAATTGAAGAATTTAAGGAATCCTTTGACAGGAAACACTGGGAAAAACTGTTTTATAAAAAGGATAACGGAAAATATCAGCTGAATCTTTGGATGGCAAACAGGAGTATTCTTGTGGAAGCAGGAATTCCTGAAGCAAATATATCCATGCCAAATATCTGTACCTGCTGTAATCCGGAATTTCTTTTTTCTCACAGAGCATCTCATGGAAAACGGGGAAATCTTGGCGCCTTTCTTGGTATAAGATCATAAGATTTGTTTTATATAATTTTATAAAAACGGATAAAAGAATTGTATAAAAGAAGTGTATAAAAAAGAAGAAGTTCTTCTGGATGAGGAAGACTTCTTCTTTTTTGCTTTTATCAGGTAAAAACTATCTTGAATTAACTTTTTCCATAAGAGACATAATCTTTTCATTGCTGGAACGAACTTTTTCAACGGAAACATCATGATTGATGATATCGATAATACTTGCAAGATACTTGCTCATATTTGCTTCGATATAATATGGTCTGTCAAGAAGTTCAGGAATACGATAGTTCAGATTGGTTGTGATTACTCTGTCCAGCCAACCTTTTTCATAGTATTCATCAAATTTATCAAGACCATCTGTGAACAGTCCATAAGTAGTGCATACAAATACTCGTTTTGCATGACGTTCCTTTAACTGTTTTGCAACGTCCAGCATACTTCCGCCTGAGGAAATCATATCGTCAATAACTACAACATCTTTGCCCTCTACGGAATCTCCCAGAAACTCGTGTGCAACGATAGGATTTTTTCCGTTGACGATAGTAGAATAGTCACGGCGCTTGTAGAACATACCCATATCTACTCCAAGGATGTTGGAGAAATAAACCGCTCTTGACATAGCACCTTCATCAGGGCTGATGATCATAAGATGATCATTGTCAACGCGAAGATCAGGTACACTCTTGATCAGGGCTTTCAGGAACTGATAGGTTGGGAAAAAGTTATCAAAACCATTCAGCGGGATTGAGTTCTGAACACGTGGGTCATGTGCATCAAAGGTAATGATGTTGGAAACTCCCATATCACTTAATTCTTTCAGCGCCAGTGCGCAGTCAAGAGATTCTCTTCTTGTACGTCTGTGCTGACGGCCTTCATAAAGAAATGGCATAATAACATTGATACGATGTGCCTTGCCTGTTGCGGCAGAAATAATTCGTTTGAGATCCTGGAAATGATTATCAGGGGACATATGATTCTCGTGTCCGCATACAGTGTAGGTTTTGCTGTAATTAGTCACGTCAACCATAATATAAAGGTCAGTACCGCGGACAGATTCTTTGATATAACCTTTACCTTCACCGGTTCCGAAACGCGGGCATTCGCATTCTACAATGAATGATTCTTCGCTGTATCCCTGTGGGATAACGTTGATCTGCTTGCGTTCAACCAGCTCTTTACGGAATTTGACAAGTTTCTTATTAACTTCCTCTGCAAGTTCTCTGCATCCAAGTGCTGCGATACGGATAGGTGCAACCGGCATGGATTTTTCCAACAATTCTATGTTTGGCATAATACTCCTCCTAAGTGATTTTATACTCAAAAAATAGATTTCAATATAATATATAACATTTGCCCTAAAATACGTCAAGGAATTTATTGATTTTTTCTTTTACAATTGTTATGATATAGGAGATAGTGGTTTCTGAACGCAAATCTTCTTTGGTTTGGAACTGATATCTATGAATCGAAGAAAATGTTCCGGAAAAGAAAATCCCACATTGTTTCCGCTGCATTTTAATGGAGTTGTAATTCATGAAAAAAAATTTACACATAATATCCAGAGTTCTTCCGGGAAGTATCGGAGAGGAACTAGAGCTGGAACCGGGGGATGCGCTGATTTCCATTAACAGCCAGCCGATTGAGGATGTATTTGATTATCGTTATCTGATGAATGACGAATTTGTCACACTTCTCATCCGTAAGGCAAATGGCGAAGAATGGGAAGTGGAAGTAGAGAAGGAATATGAAGATGACCTTGGGGTGGAATTTGAGAACAGTCTTATGGATGAATATCGTTCCTGCTCCAATCACTGCATTTTCTGCTTTATCGATCAGATGCCTCCGGGTATGAGAGATACCCTGTATTTTAAGGATGATGATTCCAGATTGTCATTCCTGCAGGGAAATTATGTTACACTTACAAATATGAGTGATTACGATCTGGAACGTATCATCAAGTTTCATCTTTCGCCTATCAATGTATCATTTCAGACTATGAATCCTGAACTACGGTGCAAAATGCTGCATAATCGTTTTGCAGGAGATGCTCTCAGAAAGGTTGATAAGCTTTATCAGGGAGATGTGACCATGAATGGTCAGATTGTCCTCTGCAAAGGGATAAATGACAGAGATGAACTGGAATACAGCCTGGAAAAGCTGTCAGAATATGCGCCTGTACTGCAGAGTGTTTCCATTGTTCCTGTAGGTCTGTCAAAATACCGTGATGGTCTTTATCCGCTGGAACCTTTTGATAAAGAGGATGCCAGATATCTGATCGAACAGGTAGAGCGATGGCAGAGGATCATGGTTGAACGGCATGGCATTCATTTTGTACATGCTTCAGATGAATGGTATATACTTGCAGGGTGTGAGCTTCCGGAGGAAAGCAGATATGACGGATATCTTCAGCTTGAAAATGGTGTCGGTATGATGCGTCTGCTTGAAACAGAAGTGAAAGAGAGGCTTGAACAGCTTGAAGGTGATGACAGAGTGGTGAATGCATCTGTTGCAACAGGACGTCTGGCAGCACCTTATATTAGCAGAATGATAGAGCTGGTGCAGGAGAAATTTCCCAATGTCCATGCAACAGTATATGCAGTAAAAAATAATTTCTTTGGAGAGAAGATCACTGTTTCAGGACTGATCACAGGAACTGATCTTAAGGATCAGCTTGCCAGACGGGAACTGGGAGAGAAACTTCTGATCCCCTGCAATATGCTCAGAAGCGGAGAGGATGTTTTTCTGGATGACCTGACTGTTGAGGATGTGAGACAGATTCTTGAGACAGAGATCGTTGTAGTGGATGAACCGGGAGCGGATCTTGTGAATTGTCTGATCGAAGCACCGGATCACAAAAAAATAAGAAGGAGACAAATATATGAGCAAACCGGTAGTAGCAATAGTGGGAAGGCCTAATGTAGGTAAATCCACACTGTTTAATGCGCTGGCAGGTGAGAAGATTTCTATTGTCAAAGATACACCTGGCGTTACAAGAGACAGAATTTATGCAGATGTGACATGGCTGGATAAGACTTTTACCATGATAGATACAGGCGGTATTGAGCCGGACAGCAGTGATATCATCCTTTCCCAGATGAGGGAGCAGGCTCAGATCGCTATTGATACAGCAGATGTCATTATCTTTATCACAGATGTTCATCAGGGGCTGGTTGATTCCGACGCAAAGGTGGCAGATATGCTTCGCCGCAGCGGAAAACCTGTTGTGCTTGTAGTAAACAAGGTAGACAGTATCCAGAAGTTCATGATGGATGTTTATGAATTTTATAATCTGGGTATCGGCGAACCAATGCCTATATCCGCTGCAAACCGTATGGGACTTGGAGATATGCTGGATGAAGTAACGAAGCATTTTCCGGAGGATGCAGATACAGAGGAAGACGATGAGATTCCAAGGATCGCCATTGTAGGTAAACCTAATGTAGGTAAATCTTCTCTGGTAAATAAACTTCTTGGAGAGGATCGTGTGATCGTTTCTGATATTGCCGGAACCACAAGAGATGCAGTGGATACCAGAGTAAAGTGGCAGGGAAGAGATTATATTTTTATTGATACTGCCGGACTTCGCCGTAAGGGCAAAGTAAAAGAAGAGATTGAGAGATACAGTGTGATTCGTACAGTAACAGCTGTAGAACGTGCAGATGTGGTCATTGTTATGATCGATGCGTCAGAAGGTGTTACAGAACAGGATGCCAAGATTGCCGGTATTGCTCATGAGAGAGGTAAAGGCGTTATCATTGCCGTCAATAAATGGGATGCTATTGAGAAGAATGATAAAACCATTTACAAGCATACAAACAGGATCCGTGAGGTTCTTGCCTATATGCCGTATGCGGAGCTGGTATTTATCTCTGCAAAGACAGGACTCAGGATCTCAAGGATGTTTGAGACCATCGATGCAGTTATTGAGAATCAGACACTTCGTATTCAGACAGGTGTTCTCAATGAGATACTTTCTGAGGCAGTAGCTATGCAGCAGCCGCCGTCAGACAAGGGCAAACGACTGAAGATTTATTATATGACCCAGGTAGCTGTTAAGCCGCCTACATTTGTTATTTTTGTAAATGACAAGGAACTGATGCATTTTTCTTATACCAGATATCTGGAGAATAAGATCAGAGATGCGTTTGGGTTTGCAGGAACATCACTGAAATTTATTATTCGTGAACGGGGTGAAAAGGAATAATCATGGAACGCCTGGCTTGCATTGCAATTGGATATGTATGCGGACTTTTTCAGACAGCATACATTTTGGGAAAGATATATCATACTGATATCCGTAAACAGGGAAGTGGAAATCTTGGTTCTACAAATGTGCTGCGTACACTTGGAAAAAAAGCAGGAGCATTAAACCTTTTGTGTGACTGTCTGAAATGTGTTGCGGCAATCCTGATCGCGAGAGCGATATTTGGAAATTCCTGTGGAGATATCCTGCCTTTGCTGAGTCTTTATGCAGCAGCAGGATGTATTCTTGGACATAATTTTCCATTTTATCTTAATTTTAAAGGTGGAAAAGGTGTTGCTGCATCTGTGGGAATGGTAATCGCATTTGACTGGCGGATCTTTGTAATCTGTGCGATTGTGTTTTTCGGTCTGTTCTTTCTGACACATTATGTATCTCTGTGTTCTGTGAGTGCGTATCTGACAGCCTTTATCAGTATGATCATTTTTGGACAGATGGGGTCTTATCATATGGATCCTCCACATACCACAGAGCTTTATATTCTTATGGGAGCTTTGACAGTGTTGGCATTTTACAGACATAAAAAGAATATAAAAAGACTTCTCGATGGTACAGAAAGTAAGATTTATTTAAGTAAGAAAAATCAATAGAACGAGGTGTTTATATGGCGAAAATAAGTGTGCTTGGTGCAGGAAGCTGGGGAACTGCCCTGTCGATCCTTCTTTATAACAATGGACATGATGTGATACTCTGGTCAGCGCTTGGTGAGGAGATCACAACGTTGAGAGAAAAACGTGAGCATATAAGCAAACTTCCGGGAGTGAAGATTCCTGAACCGATCGATATCACAACGGATCTTGAACGAAGCCTGCAGGATGCAGATGTTGCAGTTCTGGCTGTTCCGTCACCTTTTACCAGAAGTACCTGTAAACGTATGGCACCTTTTGTAAAAGACGGACAGAAAATTGTGAATGTTGCCAAAGGTGTAGAAGAAAAAACACTTCTTACTCTGAGTGAGATCATAGAACAGGAACTTCCGACGGCAGATGTATCTGTGCTTTCAGGTCCAAGTCATGCGGAAGAGGTTGGAAAAGAACTTCCAACTACATGTGTGGTAAGCTCTCATAAGAGAGAGACTGCAGAATATCTTCAGGGGATTTTTATGAGTCCTGTGTTCAGAGTTTATACCACACCGGATATGCTGGGAGTGGAGCTGGGCGCTGCATTAAAAAATGTGATCGCGCTGGCGGCCGGAACAGCAGATGGTCTGGGCTATGGTGATAATACAAAAGCAGCCCTGATCACACGTGGGATTGCAGAAATTTCACGTCTTGGTGTTAAAATGGGAGCAAGCATGGAAACCTTCTATGGTCTGTCCGGAATCGGAGATCTGATCGTTACATGCGCCAGTGTTCACAGCCGTAACCGCAAGGCAGGATATCTGATGGGAAAAGGATATACCATGCAACAGGCAATGGACGAAGTTAAGATGGTAGTAGAAGGCGTTTATTCTGCAAAGGCTGCAAAAGAACTGTCTGAGAAGTATGATGTGGAAATGCCGATCATAGCAGAGGTGAATAAGGTCCTGTTTGAAGGAAAGAGTGCAGCAGAGGCAGTTATTGATCTTATGGTAAGAGATAAGAAAGTGGAAACACCTATGCTTCCGTGGGATGACAAATAAAATATCAGCAACTGTTGGATAAACGTCTGGCAGAATTTAAATGTATATAAAAAAGCAGGTGCCGAAGCATCTGCTTTTTTGTCTGTGTGTCTGAAAAATATCTTCCGGTCAGAATATAACATCCTTCAGATCGTCGGGAACGTGTGAACTGTGAAAATTTTCATTCAAAGTATCGATCAGATCCATATCCTCCTGCTCAATCGTAAAGTCGAAGATGTCACCATTGCTTCTGATCCGGTCAGGGTGTACAGATTTGGGAATCACAGAAATTCCCTTCTGAGTAGCCCAGCGCAGACCAATCTGAGCTGGAGTATGTGCGTATTTGGTTCCGAGTACACACATAATGTCATTGTCAAGATATGCACCTCTTGCGAGCGGTGCATATGCCTGTACCTGAATACCTTTATTCTGACAGTAATCGATCAGTTCTTTTGGATAGCAGAGAGGATGGCACTCAATCTGATTGACAGCGGGTATAATTCCTGAATTTGCTTCAAGTTCTTCCAGATGACGAATCTCAAAATTGCTGACACCTATGGAAAGGGCACGCCCTGATCTCTGAATCTCTTCAAGTTCTTTCCAGGTGCCGAGGTAACATCCTGGAACTGGCCAGTGGATCAGATATAAATCTACATAATCTAGCTTAAGGCGGTCAAGACTTCTCTCGAAAGCACCCTGGATATCACCCAGACGCTGTGCTGTATTCCAGACTTTTGTGGTGATAAAGAGTTCATTTCGGGGAATTTTGCATCTGGCAATCCCGCGTCCTACATTTTCTTCATTTTTATATACGGAAGCTGTATCGATCAGTCGGTATCCTGCTTCAACAGCGGCAACGATAGCATTCTCAGCTTCGTTTTCTCCTGTAGCTTTGTATACCCCGAGCCCCAGTAAAGGCATCTCTCTGTTTGTGTTCAGAAAAACGGTATTATTCAAAACAATTCCTCCAATTCCTATATATTGCTTATATTATCTGACGGGAACCCACTTTTTGCCCGTAATTCTTGTTCAAGTATAACATAAAAATGTTTCGGAAGTACATAAAAATTATTAAGTTTTTGCAAGCCCTTTAACGCCGTGCATTGTTAACAAAATAACGTGGTGGTTAAATGCTTAACATATCTTGTAAAAAAAGCTATTTCAAAGCAACTATTATTAGAATTTTTTGGTGATTATTTATGCCAAATACCTTGCGAAAACAGAGAAAAAGATGTATAATACCAGTAAATTGATAATTTATTGTCATAAAGAAAGACTGAATTCTATAGATTCAGTGGATTTTTCAATAGAAGGGGGCATTTAGCCATGCATTTAATCAAAGATGAAAATGGAAATCTTGTCCAGCACGGACATGGACATACCCATGAGCATACTCATGAAGATGGTGTGACTCATACTCATGAACATTCTCATGGCGAAGGTCATGACCATGGACATACTCATACAGATCATTCCTGCGAGGCAGGCCATTGCGGATCCTGCAGCGAAGGAGACTGTAAGAATGAAACACTGGCACTTCTGACCTATATGCTTCAGCATAATGAGCATCATGCCCAGGAACTGGATCAGATGGCTGACAATCTTGCAAAGATGGGAATGGATGCAGCATGTAAGACAATCAAAGAGGCAGTATCAGATTTCCAGAAGGGTAATATGAGACTTGGACTTGCTTTAACACTTGTTAAGGAAGAAACGAAATAGGAGGCGACAGCACATGTGTTTAGCAACTGTATATAAAGAAAGTGATGATTCTGTTATCTTTAAGAATGTTTCCCGCATTGATGTGGATGGAAACAAGCTGATTCTCCGTGATATCATGGGAGATGAGAGAGTAGTCGAGGGAACTATTTTAATGGTTGACCTTGCCAACAGTATCGTAAAACTTAAATGTGACTGATATTTAAAAACATATATGATGAGATTTAGGAGGCACCTGGTTTTATGGCACACGTAATTGCCGTCGCAGGAAAAGGCGGCGTGGGAAAAACAACATTATGCGGAATGCTGATCCAGTACCTGTGTGAACAGGGAAAAGGTCCGGTTCTTGCAGTAGATGCCGATGCAAATTCAAACCTCAACGAGGTTCTTGGCGTGAAGGTAGAGACAACTCTTGGTGATGTACGTGAGGAGATCGCACGTGCGGAGATTGCCAAAGAGAATCCGATCCCTACAGGAATGTCCAAGGCTGATTATGCAGAGATGCGTTTTGAAGATGCTTTGGTTGAGGAAGATGATTTTGATCTTCTTGTAATGGGAAGAACACAGGGAAAAGGCTGTTATTGTTATGTGAATGGCCTTCTTCAGACACAGCTTGCAAAATATCAGAATAACTATCCGTATTTTGTTGTGGATAATGAAGCTGGAATGGAACATATCAGCAGAGGCGTCCTTCCAAGTATGCAGACTGCTATTCTGGTCAGTGACTGTTCCAGAAGAGGAGTACAGGCAGTTGGCAGGATCGCAGAGCTTATTAAGGAATGTGATATGCGTCCAGAAACAGTAGGTCTGATCATTAACAGAGCTCCAAAAGGAGAACTGAATAAAGGTATCCAGGAAGAGATCGCCAATCAGGGACTGACACTTCTGGGTGTTGTTCCGCAGGATGAGACTGTATACGAATATGATTGTGACGGACGTCCTACAAGCACACTTCCGGAGGATAATCCTGTCAAAGTTGCACTTCGTGCGATTGTTGACAAATTAAATTTATAATGCACACCCCTTGCTGCGGATTTTGCAGCAAGGGATGTTTGTGTGTTATTGTCTATTGGAAATATCTTATATTTTCAGATATATTTTTTAAGTTAAATAACCCATGGGAGGGGATGGGTTATCGCAGTTATCTTTAGCGGAGTCATTCAGCAGATAGATAACCGGGATTTCCTGCCTGTGGGATTATTAATAAAATAAAAATGTGTATCTTAAAGGAATACACAAACCAG